>NZ_JAILWL010000147.1 GCF_025698965.1 Roseibium sp. | reverse complement strand
ATCGGTGGCCTGGTGGTCAAGGTCGGTTCGCGCATGATCGACACATCTCTGCGTACCAAGCTCAATTCACTCAAGTTCGCGATGAAAGAGGTCGGCTGATGGATATTCGGGCCGCGGAAATTTCCGCAATCCTCAAGGACCAGATCAAGAGCTTTGGCCAGGAAGCCGAAGTCTCTGAAGTTGGTCAAGTGCTCTCCGTCGGTGACGGTATCGCCCGTGTTTATGGTCTGGACAAGGTTCAGGCCGGTGAAATGGTCGAGTTTCCAGGTGGCATCAAGGGCATGGCCCTGAACCTGGAATCAGACAACGTCGGCGTCGTTATCTTCGGTTCTGACCGTGACATCAAAGAAGGCGATACGGTCAAGCGGACCGGCGCCATCGTGGAAGTCCCGGTCGGCAAAGGTCTGCTGGGTCGTGTTGTTGACCCGCTCGGCAACCCGATCGACGGCAAGGGCCCGATCGAGGCAACCGAGAAGCGCCGGGTGGACGTGAAGGCGCCAGGCATTCTGCCGCGCAAGTCCGTGCACGAGCCGATGTCTACCGGCCTCAAGGCCATCGATGCGCTGATCCCGGTTGGCCGCGGACAGCGCGAGCTGATCATTGGTGACCGTCAGACCGGCAAGACTGCGATCATTCTGGATACCTTCCTGAACCAGAAGCCGCTGCATAGCGGTGAAGACGAAAACGCGAAGCTGTACTGCATCTACGTTGCGGTTGGTCAGAAGCGTTCCACCGTCGCCCAGTTCGTGAAGACCCTGGAAGACGAAGGTGCTCTGGAATACTCCATCGTTATCGCGGCGACCGCGTCCGACGCTGCCCCGCTGCAGTTCCTGGCACCTTTTGCCGGTTGCGCCATGGGCGAGTACTTCCGTGACAACTCCATGCATGCCGTGATCGGTTACGACGATCTGACAAAACAGGCTGTCGCTTATCGTCAGATGTCTCTGCTTCTGCGCCGCCCGCCGGGACGTGAAGCTTTCCCGGGTGACGTTTTCTACCTGCACTCCCGTCTGCTGGAACGTGCTGCGAAGCTGAACGAAAACTACGGCAGTGGCTCTCTGACCGCCCTTCCGGTCATCGAAACCCAGGGCAATGACGTGTCCGCGTTTATTCCGACCAACGTGATCTCGATCACCGACGGTCAGATCTTCCTGGAAACCGACCTGTTCTACCAGGGCATCCGCCCGGCCGTGAACGTTGGTCTGTCGGTTTCCCGCGTGGGCTCTTCCGCTCAGATCAAGGCGATGAAACAGGTTGCCGGCCCGATTAAGGGTGAACTTGCGCAGTACCGCGAAATGGCGGCGTTCGCGCAGTTCGGCTCTGACCTTGACGCCACCACTCAGCGCTTGCTGAACCGCGGTGCCCGTTTGACCGAACTTCTGAAACAGCCGCAGTTCTCGCCGCTGAAGACGGAAGAGCAGGTTGCGGTCATCTATGCTGGCGTGAACGGCTACCTTGACGCGTATCCGGTTGACCGAGTGCGTGACTTCGAAGAAGGCTTGCTTCTGTTCCTGCGCGGTGAACACCAGGATCTGCTGGACGCCATCTGGGAGAAGAAGGCACTTGACGACGAACTGAGCGGCAAGCTGAAAGCTGCCGTCGACGCGTTCGCCAAGAACTTCGCTTAAGATCACACGCCGGGATAAGGAGCAGGGGCGGCCATGCCGAGCCTGAAGGACTTACGAAACCGTATCGCTTCCGTGAAAGCGACGCAGAAAATCACCAAGGCCATGCAGATGGTGGCCGCGGCGAAACTGCGTCGTGCCCAGGAAGCTGCGGAGGCTGCACGCCCCTATGCGGAACGCATGGACGCCGTGCTGGCCAACCTCGCGGTGGCTTTTGAGGGCCGCGATGATGCTCCGAAGCTGATGTCCGGTACGGGCAATGACCAGGTCCATCTTCTGGTCGTTGCCACTGCCGAACGTGGACTTTGCGGGGGCTTCAACACCAATATCGCCAAGCTGGCCCGCGAAAAGGCACGCAGCCTGCTCGCGGAAGGCAAGACGATCAAGATCATGTGTGTCGGCAAGAAGGGCTTTGACGCCCTGAAGCGGGAGCTCGGCCAATACGTGATCAAGAACATTGATCTACGCAGCGTCAAGAATGTCGGTTTTTCCAACGCGGATGAAATCGGTCGAGAAGTACTCACCATGTATGAAAATGGCGAGTTCGACGTCTGCACGCTGTTCTATTCGACCTTCATATCCGTGATCGCACAGGAACCGACTGCGCAGCAGCTGATCCCGGCTTCGTTTGAAGTCAGTGACACTGATGCGGGCGAAGGTGCCAACGCGGTTTATGAATATGAACCGGATGAGGCTGAGATCCTTGCGGATCTGCTACCGCGTAACATATCCGTTCAGGTTTTCCGGGCACTTCTGGAAAATGCTGCATCTGAACAGGGGGCCCGTATGTCTGCTATGGACAACGCGACCCGCAACGCCGGCGACATGATCGACAAGCTGACGATCAACTACAACCGCCAGCGCCAAGCTCAGATTACGACGGAACTGATTGAAATTATCTCGGGCGCGGAAGCGCTCTAGGGCAGAATGCGCCCAAAAGGGCGCGGTTTGCCTGACTAGTATTATTGTCGATCAACCTTTCTGCTTTCATCTGGACGAGAGCAGGTTGATCTAACGGGATCGAGACGAGGATTAGGGATATGGCTGACAAAAAGGTCGGACGGGTCACCCAGGTCATCGGCGCCGTTGTCGACGTCAAGTTCGATGACCACCTGCCGTTGATCCTGAACGCTCTTGAAGTAGATAACCAAGGCAACCGACTTGTTCTCGAGGTAGCTCAGCACCTCGGTGAGAACACGGTACGGACCATCGCGATGGACTCCACCGAAGGTCTGGTTCGCGGTCAGGAAGTTGTTGACACTGGATCTGCCATTATGGTGCCGGTTGGCGATGGCACTCTGGGCCGGATCATGAACGTGATCGGTGAGCCGGTGGATGACGCTGGTGACATCGTTTTCACAGAAAAGCGCGGCATTCACCAGGAGGCTCCGTCCTTCATCGAACAGTCGACCGAGGCTGAGGTCCTTGTAACGGGCATCAAGGTCGTTGACCTTCTTGCCCCTTATGCAAAGGGTGGCAAGATCGGTCTGTTCGGCGGCGCCGGCGTTGGCAAAACCGTTCTGATCATGGAGCTGATAAACAACATCGCTAAGGCGCATGGCGGTTACTCCGTGTTCGCCGGTGTCGGTGAGCGTACGCGTGAAGGCAACGACCTTTATTGGGAAATGATCGAATCCAATGTGAACAAGGAAGGCGGCGGAGAAGGCTCCAAAGCGGCTCTCGTTTACGGTCAGATGAACGAACCTCCCGGAGCCCGTGCACGTGTTGCACTGACCGGTCTGACGGTTGCGGAACACTTCCGTGATGAAGGCCAGGACGTTCTGTTCTTTGTCGACAACATCTTCCGCTTCACCCAGGCTGGTTCTGAAGTGTCCGCACTTCTCGGCCGTATCCCGTCTGCTGTGGGTTACCAGCCGACGCTTGCGACCGACATGGGGTCGATGCAGGAACGCATCACCACAACGAACAAGGGCTCGATCACGTCCGTTCAGGCCGTTTACGTCCCTGCCGATGACTTGACCGACCCGGCACCGGCTTCGACCTTTGCCCACTTGGACGCAACCACGGTTCTGAACCGTGCGATTTCTGAAAAAGGCATCTACCCGGCTGTGGATCCGCTGGATTCCTCTTCCCGCATGCTGGATGCCCGTATCATCGGTGAGGAGCACTACAACACTGCACGTGCCGTTCAGGGTACCTTGCAGCGTTACAAGGCTCTGCAGGACATCATCGCCATCCTGGGCATGGATGAGCTGTCTGAAGAAGACAAGCTCACCGTTGCCCGTGCGCGTAAGATCGAACGCTTCCTGTCCCAGCCGTTCTTCGTGGCTGAGGTCTTCACCGGTTCTCCAGGCAAGCTGGTTGCTCTGGAAGACACCATCAAGGGCTTCAAAGGCCTGGTGGAAGGTGAATACGACCACCTGCCGGAAGCTGCTTTCTACATGGTCGGTTCCATCGACGAAGCGATCGAGAAGGCTCAGAAGCTGGCTGCTGAAGCTGCCTGAGTGCGAGATTGATCGGGCGTCCAGGGGCGTCCGGTTTTCTTCATGTTTGATGGCCTAGCCATCTCAAACGTAGACTGACAAGGAAGACGCCAAATGGCTGAACTTTTCCAGTTTGAGTTGGTCTCCCCGGAGCGCCAGCTTCTCTCCGAACAGGTTGCCGAGGTCGTTGTGCCGGGTACTGAAGGCGAGTTTGGTGTTCTGAAGAACCACAGCCCGTTCATGTCCACCATCAAGCCGGGCATCCTGAAGGTCCGGAACGGTGGTGGTTCCTGGGACGAGTATTTCGTGCGCGGTGGATTTGCCGATGTCGCGTCCGGTGGTTTGACGGTTCTGGCCGAGCAGGCCGTGCCGGTCAAGGAGATCAGCAAAGAGCAGCTTGATCAGGCAATCCGGAATGCAGAAGAAGACGTTGCTGACGCCAAGGATGACGACACCAAGCAGAAGGCGGAGATGACGCTCTCCCAACTCAAGGATGTTGCCGAGGCACTCAAGGCGGCCTGATCGCTTTCAGTGACGAAAGTATTTTCAAACGCGGTCCGGAAACGGGCCGCGTTTTTATATTTCAGCCCGAGCGAATACATCTGCAGCCCAGTCCAGAAAGACCCGGACCCGCGGAGAAAGCTGGCGCCGCTGCGGATAATAGGCGGCGAGCTGGAGCGGCGGTGGCGGAAAGCTGGCTAGAACTTGTGTTAGTTTCTTGGAATTGATCGCGTTTCGAAACCGGTATCTGGGCGCCTGTATCAAACCAAATCCGAGTTCCGCCAGATGATGAGCTGTTTCGGCGTCGTTTACCTTGGTCCGGCACGGCAGTTTGATTTCCCGGACCGTGTCGCCGCATTGAAATTCGAGCGGTAATACGGTGTGGGTTCTTGAGGAAACAAACCCGATCATGTGATGGCTCTGAAGATCATCAGGTGACCGGGGCATGCCGTGAACCTCAAGATAGGCGGGACTGGCGCAGGTGATTTCCTCAATCTGTCCGAGGGCTCGCCGGATCAAACCACTTTCCTCCGGGTCTCCCGCCCTGATTACGCAGTCGACACCTTCACGGACAAGATCGACAAGCCTTTCTCCCTGACCGAGCTGCAGTTCAATCTCAGGAAAACGGGACATGAAGTCGGGAAGTTCCGGCAGGAGATAAGTCCGTGTCAGAGGACCGGGCGCATCGACACGGAGCAGACCCGAAGGTTCACCGCCTAGAAACGCACGTTCCGTCTCATCGATATCGGATAGAATGGTCACGCAATTCCTGTAATAGGCTTCGCCGTCCGGTGTCGGCGAGACATGGCGCGTTGTTCGCTCCAGCAATCGCGTTCTCAGTCTTTCCTCAAGCCGTTGAATGACCTCTGTTGCTGTTGACCTGGAAATGTCGAGATCGGCTGCTGCATGGGTGAAACTGCGGCGGTCAACGACCCGCACAAAGAACCTCATTGCGTCCAGACGGTCCATTTTGTTCCTGATTTTCGAATAGTAATGTCGAAATATCCCTCATTATCCGGCACCTGGCAATTGTTATCTGTCTCTTGATTTGAAGGAGACGGAAAGATGGAAACCAAGCAGAAAACTGCAATTGTGACTGGAGCGTCGAAGGGAATTGGAGCTGCAATAGCCAGACGTCTGGCACAAGATGACATTGCCATCGTCGTCAATTATTCGACCGACTTGGTATCTGCTCAGAAACTTGTTGCTGAGCTCGAGCGGAGTGGCGGACAGGCTGTCGCCGCTCAGGCGAATGTTGCGGACCCGCAAGGAATCTCCAGCCTGTTTGACGCAGCCGAGCAGACGTTCGGCCAACCGGATATTCTGATCAATAACGCGGGCACAATGCAGAATTCGGCATTGGCACTGGCCTCGGATGAAGAATTTGACAAACAGATCGCCGTCAATCTGGCCGGGACTTTCCGGGGCATGCGCGAAGCGGCCAATCGGCTGAAAGACGGTGGCAGGATTATCAGCATATCCTCAAGCGTCGTCGGGTTTTATCAGCCCGGATATGGCATCTATGCAGCCAGCAAGGCTGCCGTGGAGGCCATGACCAAGGTTCTCGCAAAGGAATTGGGGACCCGGTCCATTACCGTGAATGCCGTTTCACCTGGCCCGGTGGAAACGGAATTCTTCTTTGCAGGAAAATCGGACGCTCAAATTGAAGCGATCAAGCGGTTGAGTCCGCTTGGGCGCTTGGGGGCGCCGAATGAAATCGCCGATGCCGTTGCCTACCTGGCTGGACCGGAAAGCGGTTGGGTGAACGGTCAGATCCTCCGCGTCAACGGTGGCGCTATCTAACAGGAAAGAAAAGGAAAACCAGATGCCATTTGCAAATTTCAAACTTCCCGAAGCGGCCCTGTCCAAAGCGCAGAAGGAAGAACTGATTCACAAGACCACGGACCTGTTGGTTGGTTATTTCGGTGAGATTGTCAGGCCGACGACCATGGTCCTCATTGAGGACGTGCCTGATGGCGGTTACGGCCGCGCCGATGAAGTCTTCGTCATGCCGGAGGAATATCGGGCGACGGACTGAAGAACAGGCTCGAACTGAAAGACGGTTCGCAGAAAAACAAAACCCGGCCTCATGGCCGGGTTCAAGTCGCGTGGGCAAGCCACGTATATTCTGCTTTTCTAAAAGCAGCTGGTATTCTTTATGCCGCGCGGCGGAAAGACAGGCTCATGCCGCCACCGGAACGGTTGCGACGGCGCTCTTCCGGCGGAATGTAAACAATGGCGCTATGCTCTTCACAATAAGACACACCAGGCTCAACGCGGGTCGAGCACGGGAAGATATAGTTGCCGGAATCACCTTCTGCCCATTTGCAGCAGCCCGGACGCGGGAGAGACAAGTCAGCCATGTTGTTCTTTCCTTTATTTTCTACCAAGCGGCAAAAGCGCTCGAGCATCCTCGGGAGGTGAGGATCCGAACAGCTTTCGACGGAAATCGGATGTAATCGGCGCCCGGGACGTCATCCGTTGTCCACCCAGACGGGTACTCTTCAGCAAGCGCAGGCATTACATAAGCGGCATGTCACAAAAATGCAATAGAATACCTGACATTTCCGACCTGCATTCAGCGCATACCGGGTTAATGTAGTGTTAGTGCCTCGTTTTATTTCGAACCGATAGTCAAGAGACTCAATCGCTTAGCTCTTCGGCTGCGGTAAAGTGCCACCTGCTTCCCTCAATGCTTGCGGAGTGTCGAGATCCAGTCTTGCGGCGGCACCGATTTCTACTTCGAATACAAAACCCGGATTTTCGGCAATTATGTGTCTTGCTCCGACATCTCCACTCAGCGATTTCAGGTCATCAAAGAACCTGCGGTCCCACAGGACGGGATTGCCCCGCTTGCCGTCTGCGGTTGCGGTAACGATCAGGCTTGTTTCGTTCTGCGCATAAGCAGTGACAAGTCTGCGCAATATGTCAGCGTCAATCCGCGGCATATCCCCAAGCAGCACGATGACGGCATCAATATCTGACCGGAGGGCAAGCATACCCTTGCGGATGGAGCCGGCCATGCCGTCGGCAAAATCCGGATTGTGGACCAGGGTCAGGTCGAGATCCTCGACCGCGTGCCCAACCTGCTCTGCGGAATGGCCGGTCACCAGGATGGTCTGGGACAAACCCGCACAGATTGCAGCTTCCGCCGCATGACGGATCAGTGGCTTTCCATCCAGTTGTGCGAGCAGTTTGTTCGGACCACCCATGCGGGAGGACTTGCCTGCACCCAGAACGATCGCCGCGATGCGGGGCGTTGCGTCTTGCCGTTTCTTTTCTCGTGGTTGCGGACGTGTTCCGATTTCCATCAGCAGACCCCCAACCCCCATGGCGGTGATGTCGTCCGGACCGACCTCCAGACCGGCAAGCAACCGGTCGAGCACCCAGTCAAATCCGTTTTCCTTAGGACTTCTGGCACAGCCCGGAGCTCCCAGGACAGGAACGTCGTCAAGAGCGCCGAGCATCAACAGGTTGCCGGGATCCACCGGCATGCCGAGATGCTTGAGGGTTCCCCCCGCACGGTCAAGCGCTGCGGGAAGGATATCCTGCCTGTCAACGACAGCTGAAGCACCGAACAGGATCAGGAAGTCTGCTCCGTCTTCAAGCAGCCGGTGCATCGCCTCGGCGACTGCTTCACTGGAATGCGGCACGCGCAGCTCGCCGACAACGACACTGTTGCTGGGGCGCAATCGGTCTTCCAGAACCCTTCGGGTCTTGTCCATGGTAACCGGTTTCAGATGAGGCAGCTGCGTTGCGACAAGACCAACCTTCCGAGACTTGAAAGGCACGACCGATACTGCTTTTCGGATCCTGTCTTCCACCTGTTTCAGATGATCATCGGAAACCGCGAAGGAAATGATCTTGGCAGTGGCTACCATACGGTCGCGGGCAACTTTGCTTAAGTTCGGCAGCGTTGCGATCGTGATTGCGGGATCAATCCTGTTTGCGGTGGTCACGGCCACGGGATCGACGACCAGCACGCCATTTTCGTCGGCATATAGGTTGGTTCGTCCAGTAAAGGCAGTGTCTTCGCTGACGCCGGACCCTCTTGCTGCGTGTCCCAGCCTTGCGGCAGCGCGATCTTCATCGACATCATTTGCTTCCAGGCGGGCGACAACGACACTTTGAATATCGTGTGCAAGCAAATCTGTGCAGTCGCTTGTTGTCAGTACATGGCCCTTTTTAAGGGTTCTGTCAGACAATCGCGTTCGATGCGCGAGAATGCATCCCGCAGCTTCGCCGACCGGGCAGTCTCCGAACTTCATCCGGCAGTCTCCGGCGATTTGCGCAGAGCCGTGATAATCGACCCCAGGACCGCCACAGCAATCTCTTCAGGTGATGCCGCACCGATATCAAGTCCAATCGGTGCATCGATCCGGTCAAGCAGTGCAGGCTCCAGACCCGCGTCGTGAAACCGCTCCAGACGCTTGCCGTGGGTTTTGCGGCTTCCGAGAGCGCCGACGTAAAAACATTCTGTTTTCAAGGCTTCCATCAAGGGAAAGTCGTCGATCTTCGGGTCATGCGTGACAGCCGCAACGGCTGTATAAGCGTCGAGTGGCACCTCACCGAGCACGTCCTCGGGCCACTCTGCCTTGAGCTTGCTTCCCGGAAAACGGTCTTCGGTTGCAAAGGCGGTCCGTGGGTCTATGACGGTCACATCCAGTCCGGCGATTTCGGCCATTGGCACAAGCGCCTGACTGATGTGGACTGCACCGATGATCACCAGACGGGGCGAGGGAACCGAGACAGTCAGAAAGACATCGGTGTCTTCAAAGGGGACGATGCCAGATTTTCCAGACCTGAACCGTCTGTCGAATTCCGTCGCCAGCCCATCTTGCGAATAGTCATCCTCCCTGCGGATGAGCCGTTGTGTCCCATCCGACATGTTGGTCGTGAGAATGGCTGCACGACGGTTCGATCGAAGTTCGTTCAGCTTGGTAAGAAGAGAAAGGTCCATGAGGTCAACTGCGATCCGTTGCCAGTTTCAGGCCGAGCCCGACCAGAAGCGATCCGCCCAGCCAGCGGCTTAGGTCCTGGAACCTGGATGTTCTGGTCAGGCGTTTTTTCACTTCCGTCGCAAACAGGACCGTCATGATATCGGCTGAGGTGAAGGCGCAGTTCACGATCGTGCCGAGAACGAGAAATTGTGCCCAGATCGGAAAATCCGCGTGCGGGCTGACGAACTGAGGCAGGAAGGCGATAAAAAATATCGCCACTTTCGGATTGAGAACTTCAACCAGAACACTGTCCAGGAAGGCCCTGCGCGTTGATTTCTCTGGCAGCGCCGGCACCGGTCCGGAGGCGACGCGGGTGCGGAACATCTGAACACCGAGATAGATCAGGTATGCGCCTCCGGCCAGTTTCAAGGCGAAGTAAAGCGTGGGAACCACAGCGAAGATCGCGGAAAGGCCGAAAGCAGCGGCAAAGACGTGGACGTAGCAGCCCAGATGGATCCCTGTTGCAGCCATGTATCCGGCGCGTTTCCCCCGGGAAATGGTTTGTGCGGCAGTATAAAGCAATGCCGGTCCGGGCATGTAGGCGAACAATGCGGTCGCGGCCAGAAAGGCCAGAAATGTCTCGATTGAAAACACTGGTTAAGTCCCCAATTCAGCGAACAGGTTCAACGTAAACTCGGATGCGGCCGCCACAGGACAGGCCGACGCGCCACGCGGTTTCATCGGCAACACCGAATTCAAGTGTGGTCGGCTTGCCGGTTTCGATCACGTCAATCGCTTCCGACACCACGGCTCCTTCCACGCAACCACCAGAGACGGACCCTTCAAAATTTCCATCTGAATCGATGACCAGATGGGAACCGACCGGGCGCGGTGCGGAGCCCCAGGTCTCGATTACGGTTGCAAGCGCGACGGACCGTCCCGAGTCGGACCAGTTTTCCGCCGTCTTCAGGACATCGGCAATTGAGGAAGTATCTGTCGAAGTCATAAGCATGCCCTTAATCAGGACCTTGAGAAGATACCTCAATATAGATCTTTCCGGTCGGGAAGAAAGATCCCTTGAAAAACGAAAACGGCGCTTGCTGGGCAAGCGCCGTTCAGACTGTTTTGAAAGAGCTTCTGAGCTTCTTATTCTGCGGCAGCCCTCAGAGCGGGGGCTGCACTGCGGACGGCACCGTCCACATGGTCTTCAAACGTTTCGAAATTGCTGACAAACATCTGAACCAGGCGTGCAGCCTGGTCGTCATAGGCCGCCTTGTCGTCCCAGGTTTCCCGCGGGGTCAGGATCTTGTCGTCGACACCGGCAACGGTTACCGGCACGTCAAATCCAAAGTTCGGATCGGTCCGGAAGTCGGCACCTTTCAGGTCTCCGGAAAGAGCTGCCTGCAGCAATGTCCGGGTAGCCTTGATGGGCATGCGATGGCCAACGCCGTGTGCACCGCCGGTCCAGCCGGTATTGACCAGCCAGCAATCCACATTGTGCTTGGCGATCAGATCTTTCAGGAGATTGCCATATTCAGAAGGATGCCGGGGCAGGAACGGTGCGCCGAAACACGTCGAGAATGTCGCCTGTGGTTCGGTGACGCCTTTCTCGGTGCCGGCAACCTTTGCCGTGTCTCCGGAAAGAAAATGATACATCGCCTGAGCCGGTGTCAGGCGGGCAATCGGCGGCATGACGCCAAAAGCATCCGCCGTCAGCATGATGATGGTTTTCGGCATGGGTGCACAGCCGGTCGCACTTGCATTGGAAATGAAGTGGATCGGGTAAGCAGCGCGGGTATTCTCGGTCTTCGTTCCGTCGTCAAAATCCGGAACGCGTTGGTCGTCCAGAACCACGTTTTCCAGGACAGTGCCGAAGCGCTGGGTGGTGGAGTGGATTTCCGGCTCTGCTTCCGCGGACAGTTTGATGGTCTTGGCGTAGCAGCCGCCCTCGAAGTTGAAGACGCCGCTTTCGCTCCAGCCGTGTTCGTCATCACCGATAAGAGTACGTGATGGATCGGCGGAGAGGGTCGTCTTACCGGTGCCGGACAGTCCGAAGAAAACAGCCGTATCGCCTTCATCGCCGACATTGGCCGAACAATGCATGGACATGATGCCCTTGGCGGGCAGCACGTGGTTCAGCATGGTGAAGACGGACTTCTTCATCTCGCCCGCGTAGGATGTTCCACCGATCAGGACGATCTTGCGCGTCAGGTCGACGGCAATCACCGTGTCGGTACGGCAGCCATGCCGGTCCGGGTCTGCCTTGAAGCTCGGCAGATCGATGATGGTCATTTCCGGATCGAAACCGGCAAGGTCTTCGCTTTTCGGACGAAGCAGCAGATTTCGGATAAACAGTGAATGCCACGCATATTCGGTATAGACACGCACTGGCAGTCTGTGTGTCGCATCCGCGCCGCCGTAAAGGTCCTGCGCAAACAGTTCCATTCCCGTTGCATGGGCCAGGAAGTCCGAAAGCAGAACGTCGAACTGTTCACTGGACATCTGGGCGTTGTTGTCCCACCAGACACTGTCCCGGGTTTCGTCGTCCAGAACCACGAATTTGTCTTTGGGAGACCGACCCGTATGGATCCCGGTTTCGGCAACCAGCGCGCCACCGGCTGCAAGTCTGGTTTCACCACGGGAGAGGGAGTATTCATAAAGTGCAGGCTCACTCTGGTTCCAATAAAGCGCCTCCAGGCCTTTGAAGCCGAAGGTTTCGTAGCCTTTGGATGGATTCCTGACACCTACTTCTTGCATGTTCCCGCAGTCCTCGTGATGTGGGCTTTTCATGACACTGCCGGAGAAAGAATAAAACCGCTTAGTCCGGCTCTGAGGGCTGCGAACGTAGTGGAATGGTTCTGGGGCAGCAAGACTACGAAAGGTGCTATGCCATTGTTTAATCGATTAAAAAAACAATCAGGGTGTTGAATGATTAATTTGGAACGTGAAGTAAAAAACGAAACCTTCGAAATGTTCGATTTGACGACCAATTCGAAAGAAAGTGCGCATTCATCGCGCGTGACGGGCAAGTTATGGTTGGTAAATTTTAGTTTTGCATGTTTATGGTGTGAAAAATTGTGTTCTTGATTTTCAGGTGAACGACCCCCATCAAAGCAACCGGCAAGCATGCAATTCAACGTAACAGCTGTCAGAATTAACGGTTTGCCTTAATTTTTGCGCATTTAGCAGGCCAAAGGCTCTGTGTTACTGTAATACCGATGCACGCCACTGGCGCGTTGACGGAAATGGAAAAGCAAAGCATGCCGACAATTGCCCTGGTCGACGACGACCGCAACATTTTGACTTCGGTCTCTATTGCATTGGAAGCGGAAGGCTACAGGGTCGACTGCTATTCCGACAGCGTCGAGGCGCTGCAGAAGATGTCCGAGACGACGCCGGACCTGGCGGGGCTCGACATCAAGT
>NZ_JAILWL010000146.1 GCF_025698965.1 Roseibium sp. | reverse complement strand
TGTTCACGTTGGTTTCGCCTTGCACAAACTGAGCGAGGAGGAAGCCGATCGAACCCTGAAACTCATGGCGGAAGCAGGTGTTCTTGCGGAAGAACTGGAGGAGTTGGCAGCAGACGGTTCAACAGGAACAACGTCATGAAATATGTCAGCGAATTTCGCGACGGTTCGCTCGCCCGAAAACTGGCCAAGGCGATTGCACAGGCAGCTGATCCAGCGCGGAGTTACCAACTGATGGAATTTTGTGGCGGTCATACGCACGCGATTTTCCGCTACGGTGTTCAGGACCTTGTCCCTGAAAATGTAAATTATGTGCATGGCCCCGGGTGCCCTGTATGCGTGTTGCCGGTGCGAAGACTTGATGATGCCGTTGAGTTGGCGCTCAACCATGATGTCATCCTGTGCACCTATGGCGACATGATGCGCGTGCCGGGCACCAAGCAGAAAAGCCTGATCAAGGCCAAGGCGGAAGGGGCTGATATCCGCATGGTCTATTCCACGCAGGATGCGCTCAGGATTGCTCGCGACAACTCCCATCGCGAGGTCGTTTTTTTCGCAATCGGCTTTGAAACGACAACACCTCCCACAGCCGTTGCCATCCTGCAGGCCAAGACGGAGGGCTTGAAGAATTTCACGGTTTTCTGCAACCACGTTCTGACCCCGCCAGCAATTGCACACATCGTCAATGCACCGGCAGAAGAGGGAGAAGACCCGGTGCGGATTGACGGATTTCTAGGGCCGTCTCATGTCAGCTCGGTCATCGGGTCGGCACCGTACGAACCTGCTGCAAGGATCTACAGGAAACCAGTAGTGATCGCCGGCTTTGAGCCACTGGATGTGATGCAGTCGACATTGATGCTTATCCGCCAGATCAATGAAGGCCGTCATGACGTGGAAAACCAATACACGCGGGTCGTCACCCGAGACGGCAATCGCAAGGCGCAAAGACTGGTTGAGCAGGTGCTGGAGCTGCGCAAGGCATTCGAATGGCGTGGTCTTGGAACCGTGCCGGAAAGCGCGCTGAAAATAAGGAAAGACTATTCAGAATTCGACGCGGAAAAGCGTTTCACGATCAGCTCCAAGGCTTCTCGGGAAGTGAAATCCTGTGAATGTCCGGCGATTTTACGCGGCGCGAAGAAACCAACGGAATGCAAACTCTTCGGAAATGTCTGCACCCCGGATAATCCGATGGGGGCATGCATGGTGTCATCCGAAGGCGCTTGTGCCGCCTACTGGACTTATGGGCGCAAACGTGAAGCTGCCGCGGCGGTGAAGGAGGTTGCCGTATGAGCGACACCGGATGCAGATCAAGCCTCAGAACCGGGACAGTCGACATGACCCACGGCGGCGGTGGCCGCGCCATGGCTGACCTGATTGAGGATCTGTTTCACCGGCATCTGAAAAATCCTGTTCTCGATCAGAGACATGATGCTGCCGTGCTCGAAATGCCGCCGGGACGTTTGGTGATATCGACCGATGCTCATGTGGTCTCGCCACTGTTTTTTCCTGGTGGGGATATCGGTTCACTCGCGGTACATGGCACCTTGAATGATGTCGCGATGGCCGGCGCACAGCCGGTTTCTCTGACTGCAGGCTTCATTCTGGAGGAAGGTTTTCCGCTTGCAGATCTTGAAAACATCGTGATGTCGATGGCGCGCGCTTCCCTTCACGCTGGCGTTCCGGTTGTTTCAGGCGATACCAAAGTGGTTGAGAAAGGAAAGGGTGACGGCGTCTTTATCACAACGACTGGTGTCGGCGTTCTTGCCGAAGGTGTTGCGATTTCACCTTGTGCGGCCAAGGCGGGACAGGTCGTTCTGCTGTCCGGGCCCATCGGCGATCACGGCGTCGCCATTCTCTCCAAACGGGAAAACCTGGAATTCGAGACAGAGATCAGGTCCGACAGTGCGGCATTGCATGGACTTGTCGAAAACATGATTTCAGCGGTGCCCGGCATTTCCGTGCTGCGCGATCCGACCCGGGGAGGACTGGCAACGGCACTCAATGAAATCGCGCACGCCTCCGGTGTGGGATTTGTCCTGCAGGAAGAGCAAATTCCGGTCGGTCCGGATGTCCGTGCGGCTTGTGAGCTTCTGGGTCTGGATCCGCTCTATATCGCGAATGAAGGCAAACTGATCTGCATCTGCGAGGCAACGGATGCGTCAAGGCTCTTGAAAACAATGCGGGCCCATCCGCTGGGACGCGAGGCTGCGCAAATTGGCGAGGTGGTGGAAGATGACGACCACATGGTTGTCATGCAGACCGGCTTTGGCGGTGCTCGTGTCGTCGACTGGCTTTCCGGCGAACAGCTGCCGCGGATCTGCTGACGCTGCAATTCGGGAACTTCAATCCTGCGGTTCTCGGTAACATACTCTGCCCCACTTCGAGGCAACGATCATTCAGAACACTTAACAGCGTTAAGCGCGGTACAACTGAATTGGTGCAAAAATGACTATCAAACTGACGTTTCTGGGTGGGGTCGAGACTGTAACGGGCTCAAAGTACCTTCTTGAAACCGAAGGCTTGCGCGTGCTGGTCGATTGCGGCCTCTTTCAAGGCTACAAGCAGCTGCGATTGCGCAACTGGGCTCCGCTACCAGTTGACCCTGCGAAGGTCGATCTGGTTGTTCTGACCCACGCCCACCTGGACCATTCGGGTTATTTACCGCTTCTGGTGAAGAATGGCTTCAAGGGACCGGTTGTTTGCACCGCCGGGACGCGGGATCTGTGCGCAATCCTTCTTCCCGACAGCGGCTTCCTGCAGGAAAAGGATGCCGAGTTTGCCAATCGGCACGGGTTTTCCAAACACCATCCGGCTCTGCCGCTTTACACACAGAAAGAAGCTGAAGATTCTCTGGAAAGTATAGTACCGGTCGACTTCAATAAGGAATTCGATTTTCAAGGCAAACTGAAAGTCCGCTTCCAATTTGCCGGTCACATCCTTGGTGCGGCGATAGTCAAGATGGTCTTGAACGACCGCACGATTGTCTTTTCCGGTGACCTCGGCAGGTACAAAGATGCGACAATGCTCGACCCGGTCCCGATCTCGCAGGCAGATTATCTTCTTGTGGAATCCACCTATGGAAACCGGCACCACGATACCCAGGATCCGGAAAATGTCCTTGCTGATGCAATCAATCGAACGGCTAACCGTGGCGGGACGGTGCTCATTCCATCCTTTGCCGTCGGTCGCGCGCAATCGCTTCTCTTTCACTTGCATCGCCTGAAAGCGGAGCAGCGTATTCCGGATCTGCCCATATTCCTTGACAGTCCCATGGCAGTGAAAGCCACGGAGACCTTCAGAAAACACCTTGGAGATCATCGACTGACGGCCGATGAGTGTGACTGGTCTCGCAACACTGCGCACTACGTGCAAAGCGTTGAGGAATCGAAGGAACTTGACTGGAACCGGATGCCCAAGGTGATTATTTCCGCAAGCGGCATGGCAACTGGTGGCCGGGTTCTGCATCATCTGAAACACTATGCGCCCGATCATCGGAACATGATCCTCTTTGCAGGTTACCAGGCCGGTGGCACCAGAGGAGCGGCGATCACGGCCGGTGCCAAGAGCGTAAAGATCCACGGCGCCCAAGTTCAGATCAGAGCTGAAGTGGACAATTTGCATATGCTTTCCGCTCACGCTGACTCTGATGAAATCATGCGATGGCTCGGCGAATTAGATCATGCCCCACAGATGACCTTCATCACGCATGGCGAGCCTGATGCCGCGGACGCGCTCCGTCACAGGGTGGAAAGCGAATATGGCTGGGAATGCTCCGTGCCGTACTACCGGGAAGAAGTCATACTGACATGACTATCGAGCCAAACAACGAAGCAATGGCAGCGACCGGAGAGGCCAAACAGAGCACCAACATCCTGCGCGCAAGAAGGTTGGGTATCGATACGCAGTTCGAGGCAATTGTCTTCATGCGAAACGATTGCCCGGTCTGCCTTTCGGAAGGATTTAGTGCTCAAACGCGAATTCGGGTGTCATACAAGGACCAATCGGTCATTGCCACGCTCTTTCAGACAGCACCCGACCTGCTGGAGCACGGCGAAATTGGGCTCTCTGAAGCCGCGTGGCATCGCCTTGGTGTTCAAGCAGGTGAAAACGTTTCCGTCTGCCATCCTCGTCCACTTGAATCCCTCAGCAAATTGCGTAGCAAGATTTATGGTCGGCCACTGGAGGCAGATGCAGTCAGCTCCATATTCCAGGACATCGTAGCCGGACGATATTCAGACATTCATCTGGCTTCCTTCATTACGGCCTGCTCCGCCCGGCCACTCGACCACTCGGAAATGGTAGCTTTCACAGGCGCAATGATCGATGCGGGAGACCGTCTTCAATGGGAAAGGTATCCGGTTGTCGACAAGCATTGTGTTGGCGGACTTCCGGGAAATCGCACCTCGCCCATCATTGTGGCGATCGTGACCGCCTGCGGTCTAACCATGCCTAAAACATCGTCCCGCGCCATAACGTCGCCTGCGGGAACAGCGGATACAATGGAAACACTCGCGCCGGTGGACCTCGACCTTGCGGCCATGCGGCGCGTTGTTGAAAAGGAAGGCGGATGCATCGCCTGGGGCGGTGCGGTGCGCCTCAGCCCAGCAGACGATACGCTAATCCGTGTTGAACGGGCACTCGACCTGGATAGCGAAGGTCAGCTTGTCGCGTCGGTCCTTTCCAAGAAAATTGCTGCCGGTTCAACCCATGTCATCCTTGATCTGCCGGTCGGCCCGACGGCAAAGGTCAGAAGTCAGAGCGCTGCCCACGCACTTTCACGAGACCTGATAGCGGTGGCTCTTGCATTTGACGTGGAAGCGCGCACCGTCATTTCCGATGGCCGACAGCCAATCGGTCGAGGCATAGGACCCGCGCTTGAGGCACGAGATGTCCTTTCCGTCTTGCAAGGCGCCGCAGAGGCCCCTCGAGATCTCAGAGACAAATCAATTGCCCTTGCCGGACACCTGCTGGAACTTGGCGGAACGATAGATCTGGGTTCGGGTGTCGAACTCGCTGAGCAAACTCTCAACGACGGTAGTGCTTGGAAAAAGTTTCAAGGAATTTGTGGAGCTCAGGGCGGAATGCGAACGCCGCCCAAAGCCCTTCATTGCCACCCCGTTTTTGCCAAGGAAACGGGAAAGGTGACAGCAATAGACAACAGACGCCTGGCAAAAGTGGCAAAGCTTGCCGGAGCACCGGGAGCCAAAGCGGCCGGTCTCGAAATTCATGCACGCATCGGAGCGGCTGTTGATGTCGGAGAGCCACTATATACCATCCACGCGGAAGCCCCCGGCGAACTGGATTACAGCCTCGAATATGTGCAAGAAAACAACGACATCTTCGAGCTGACGGAGTTATGAATGCAGCCTCTTCTTGTTTGCCTTCAAGACAATGACAGTCTCGCCGCAACCTTGGAAACCGCAGTCGGTGCAAGTCGCGCCACCCTTGAAAGACGGCAATTCCCCGACGGTGAAACTTACCTGCGTTTTGATACCGACTTGCAAGATCGACACGTGATCGTTTATTCGACGCTTGATCGTCCGGATCGCAAAATCCTGCCACTGTTGTTTACAGCAATGGCAGCACGCGATCTGGGCGCTGCATCAATAGGGTTGGTCAGTCCCTATCTCGCCTACATGCGGCAAGACGAACGTTTCCGGTCGGGTGAAGCCGTCACCTCAGTTCATTTTGCCAAACTTCTGTCTGATCACATTGATTGGCTGGTCACGGTCGATCCTCACCTCCACCGGCATAAGTCACTTTCGGAGATTTTTGATGTTCCGGCCATTGCTGTGCATGCGGCGCCACTTATTGCTGATTGGATCCAGCAGTCAGTTGAAAGCCCCCTGCTCATCGGCCCTGACGAAGAGAGCAAGCAATGGGTTGCCGCTGTCGCAAAAGAGGCGCACGCGCCTTTTGCCGTACTGAACAAGACCCGTCACGGAGATCGCAAGGTTGAAGTATCGGTTCCCGATATCGGTCAATGGCAAGGATGCACACCTATTCTGGTCGACGACATCATCTCGACCGGCCAAACGATGATCAAGACAATTGCGCATCTCGCCGGTGCCGGCATGCAACCTCCCCTGTGTGTTGGTGTTCACGGAGTTTTTGCAGGCGATGCATTCCACGACCTCATGAAGGCTGGAGCTGGGAGCATCGTAACGACAAACACTATAGCCCATCAGTCGAATGCTATCGATGTCAGTGAGCTGCTCGCGAATGCAATTAGAGAACTTCTCGTCAATTCGTAAAATCCCAGGGCGTTGGGACGAACCATTTCGTTCTGATCCGGACCGCTGTGGTCAAGGCCAACCGTTGGCACCCTAATTTGCCGCTTCCGATTTGGTAACTAGTTGTCCTTCCAACACCTCAAGCATCGTCTTTATTTCATCGCGATCAAGCCGCCCGTGGTTCTTGAGAAACTGGGCAATATCCCTCCCTGTGTATCGGCCGACGAGGTTGCCATCACGTATCACGAGTTTGAGGCGCGCCAGATCATTAGCACTGTCATGACATATCCTGCACTTGCGAAAGAACAACCGCCCTGACTGGGAAATTTTCGAGAGTAACTCAACCATGACCTCAACCTCCGCAGGGGACATACCTCCATGACCTGTTTCCAAGAAGGTAGCGACTGGTTGGCGGGACCTACTGCCGACGAGGCTGTTTTCCCGAATCTCCAATGTTTCAAAAACAAATTCTCCCGCATGCGCAGCATGGCATCCGGCACAGGTTCGCTCGTATAGGGCGTGTGGATCGATGTCTTGTGCCTCAACTGCAATGGGCCAGAAAACCAGAGACAAAAGCAAGAATGAGATTTGTTTCGTAGGCATTGCGCAACCATCCATTCATCAACAAAATTGGAGACTGCTTTGTTGCTCAAAGGCATACGAACAATACACTATTATTGAAGTTCGCGACTTGACGTTGGTTAACCCGCACCTCGAACGGAGCGAACTTCATCAGACAATTGAAGAAGTTCAGCTAAATGGTCTTCCTGCCTTGAATTCCGTCGCCTTTTCAAACGACATCCGGGATTGAAGGCCAGGTGGCATTGGACAAAGACATACCGACGTGTATTGAGTGCTGCGTTCATTTCCGTTCAAACATGTAAACTAACTCCGGTTTTCCCGGGTTCCTGCAAGTATCAGGCGCAGCCGTTTTTCCGTTTCGATAGTGGCAAAAAAGACAATCCCGATGCCGATGATGACGATACCGTCAGTCATTGGAACGGCTGACGTCCCGAGGATCGGTTGCGCCGCGGGCAAATACGTAACGGCGAATTGCGCGACCGTGACGACACCTAAACTGATCCAGACCGCAGGTGTTCCCTTGAAGGCCTCAAAATTGATGGACGTACTGAAGATATTTCTCACATAAAACAAATGGAAGATTTCAAGCACAACCAGCATGTTCATCGCCATTGTCTGGGCCAACTCGAGCGAATACCCCTTTTCGATCGCATAGGTGAAAAGGCCAAACACTATGGCCAGAAACAGCCCTGTTACAAAGAGCACATGCCAGACCAATGCGCCGGTCAGTAGCCCTTCATTCTGCGGGCGTGGCGGCTGATGCATGGATTCAGCCTCAGCAGGTTCATAGGCCAGTGCCAGACCCAGCGTGACGGCTGTGATCATGTTTACCCAGAGTATCTGAACCGGTGAAACAGGCAGCGCAAACCCGAGCAGTAGCGCGGCTGCGATTGTTGCCGCCTCGCCGGCACTGGTAGGCAGAACCCAGCTAACGACCTTTCTGATGTTGTCCCAAACGGTGCGGCCTTCGCGCACCGCTGAGGCGATGGAAGCAAAATTATCGTCCGCCAGGACAAGCTCGGCGGCTTCCTTCGTTGCATCTGATCCGGTGATGCCCATTGCGACACCGATATCCGCACGTTTGAGTGCCGGTGCATCGTTCACGCCGTCACCGGTCATTGCGACGATCAGACCATTTGCCTGGAGCGCTGTTACAAGACGCAACTTGTGCTCGGGAGAAGTTCTGGCGAAAATATTCGTCTTCAGTGCGGCGGCGGTTAGTGCAGTGTCGTCCAACTGCTCGATATCCTTGCCTGTAAGGACCTTGTCCGGACACACCAATCCGATCTGTCGCCCGATTGCTGCAGCAGTTCCGGCATGATCCCCCGTTATCATTTTGACCTTGATGCCCGCGCGGTGACATTCGGCAACGGCGGCAGCGGTTTCCGCTCGCGGTGGATCGATGAGACCCACAAGTCCGATCAAGATCAAACTTCCCTCGAGATCGGCCTCAAGCAATTGACCCTGGTTGACCTGCAGCTGTGCAAATGCGAGCACACGCTGGCCCAGCGCAGCAATACGGTCCAACTCTGTTTGCCAGTATGCATGATCGAGGAGACTGCTGCCCTCGCCTTCCACTTGCCCTGCGCACATTTCCAAAACCCGCTCAGGTGCGCCCTTGATCAAAACCAGTCGAGTGCCCGTATCGTTTTCCGCCAAAACTGCCATGTAGCGACGACGTGCATCGAAAGGGATTTCCTGGCGACGGGTCCATCCCTCCTGCGTCACGCCCGCCTTGGCTGCAAACGCAAGCAAAGCACCTTCCATCGGGTCACCTTCAACCCGCCAGACATCGTCAGACACATGCAAAGCCGCATCGTTGCACAGCAGTGACGCGC
The DNA here is from genome assembly GCF_025698965.1 of Roseibium sp. Lineage (GTDB taxonomy): Bacteria > Pseudomonadota > Alphaproteobacteria > Rhizobiales > Stappiaceae > Roseibium. The sequence continues at coordinate 4,312 of NZ_JAILWL010000146.1, read as the reverse complement.
GGGCGATTTCCATCAAATCGCTGTTTGGCTGCCCCCCACCATCAATCTTGATCTCGCCCTGAGGGGCATACCCCTCCCCGGTAATCGTGAAACGCTTCTCCCTTGTGACAGCTGACGCCACCACCATTTCGTTGCGTGTCAACGTGCCGGTCTTGTCCGTGCAGATCACCGAGACCGCCCCAATCGTCTCGATTGCGGGCAAACGACGAACGATGGCGTTTCGCTTCGCCATAGCCTGCACTCCGACGGCGAGCGTAATGGTCATGACCGCAGGCAGTGCTTCGGGGACGGCCGCAACGGCGAGACTGACGGCCGCCATGAACATCTCGTCGAAAGCGATATGCCGGACATAGAACCCGAAGAGAAGCAGGCCAACGGATGTCAGCAAGATTAGGACGGTCAACCAGCGTGCAAACTTGTCCATCTGGACGACGAGAGGTGTTTTCAGCACTTCGACCGCACCGAGCATTTTGCTGATCCGGCCGATCTCGGTTTCTGTCCCAGTTGCAACGACCACGCCGCGGCCTGTGCCTGAAGTGATCAATGTGCCGCTGTAAGCCATTGATTTGCGGTCGCCAAGAACCGCCTCCGCAGCAACTGGAGCAGTCGTCTTGCCGACAGGGACTGACTCGCCGGTCAAAATGGCCTCTTGTGCGTTGAGGCCATGCACATCCAGCAAGCGCAAATCCGCTGCAACCCGGTCGCCGGGCTCCAACACCACAATATCACCAGGCACCAGGTCGGCTGCGTCGATGCTGACACGCCTGCCACTGCGTACGACCGATGCACGGGGAGCTAACATTTGCCTGATCGCTGCCATGGCGTTTTCGGCACGGCCTTCCTGAATGAAGCCCACAATCGCGTTGATCATCACGACGGCCAGGATCACACCTGTATCGATCACCAGGCCAAGAAGTGCAGTTACCACCGCACCTCCGATCAGCACATACATGAGAACATTATGAAAGTGCCTAATGAAACGCAGCACCAGCGAGCGACGGGGAGCACTCGGCAGAATGTTGCGTCCATATTTCGCCCGACGGCGTTCGGCTTCGTCCTCCGGCACCCCTTGCTCGGCGGAGGTGTCAAATCGTCTTATGCAATCTTCACCGCTCACAGCATGCGCATCGAACTCTGCCAGTGACATCACGTCCCCCCTGCCAATTCGCATCGGGCAGCGGACTTGTTTAATACAACAACCAAGCGTGCATCCTCATCATTGCAGACTGTCATCGACTGGGTCGAACCTGCACAAGTGTCTCGACCTTTGGCGACGAACACCAGCGCATCGATCCTGGCTCTGGCAATGTTGATCGAAACGAAAGATGTGTTGTTACCCCTCCCCGTTGCAAGGCAACCGGTAACCGTCTCAAAACGAAATGAGGTGGTGGAAGGCACTTATCGATCCTGTGTGATTGACCGACGAAAGGTAAGGAGGCTGAGCGAAAGAAGCACAATCCCGAGCAAGGCGATCCACAAGAACTCCGGCCAGACAGATTCCAAACCAGCCCCTTTGTAAACAATAGCCTGGCTGAATGCGATGAAGTGGCGTGACGGCAGAATGAGAGTGACGAATTGCAACCACTCCGGTTGACTTTCAACAGGCGTTTCGCCGCCCGACAGCATCAGCATGGGCAAAACTGTAAGCATGACGAGCAGAGCAAACTGTGCCATCGAACGCGCCAGAGTGGCAATGAATACGCCCAGCGCCGTTGCCGTGAACAAAAACACCGCGGTACCGGCCAGAAACAAACCTTTCGAGCCGACAATCGTGACGCCGAGAAAGCCCTCCAGTACAAAAGTGATCGCGAGCGTCGCCGCGACGAGAACCACGGCGGCATTTGCCCAGATCTTGGCAGCCGCGATGTCGAACGGCGCAATTGGCATCGCGAGCAAGTGCTCGATGGTCCCATGCTCCCGTTCACGGATCATGGCAGCTCCGGTCAGGATTGTGGTCAGCCACATGATCTGGCCGATGATTGAAACAACACTTGCAAACTGCACGGTGTCGCGGTTCGGGTTGAAGGCACTGTGAATGACTAGCTCGATCGGCGGGCGCTCGACAAGATCTGCGCCTGCAGCGAAGTTCTGGATCTCCGTACTCAAGATACTGGTGATGTAATTCGAGCCGATCCCTGCCTGTTCCATGGCTGTGGCATCAATCAACACCTGAATTTCCGGCGAGCGTGCTGCGCGCACATCCTGCTCAAAGCCGGGCGGTATCGACACAACAAACAGAAACCGGCCTGCATCCATCTGTTTTGCCCCCGTACCCGGCTCGATCTGGATTACAGGCTGGAATTCAGGTGGGAAGAATGCGGCGGCAAGTGCGCGCGACAACGGTGAATTGTCTTCATCTGCGAAGGCAATAGAGGCGTTGTTAACGGAAGTCGACACGCCCGTCGCCTCCATGACCGGCGCAAGCGTAAAGGAATACAAGAGCAGCGCCATCATGACCCAGTCGCGCCTCAGGCTCACCATCTCCTTCAAGCCCAGCCAGAATATTATTTGCACTCGCCGCATCTTATCGCTCCTGTTCACGCAGCAGGATCACCGCGAAAAGTGTGAACACGGGCCCGAAACAGGCGAGCGCCAAGACATCGGGCAACAGCGCCTCCCAGCCAAGTCCTTTGGTAAAGGCACCCACATTGAGGTGCAGGAAATAAGATGACGGCCACAACGAGCCGATCGTTTTCGAGACACCGTCAAGCGTCGACACCGGCTGCAATAATCCCGAGAACTGGATTGTCGGAATGACTGATGCAATGGCTGTCGCAAAAACGGCAGCGACCTGACTGGATGTCAGGGTTGCCACCAGCAGCCCGAACGAGGTCGCGGCCCAGACGTAGAGAAGTCCGCCGATGGCAAGCGGCAACGGGTCGCCCTTGAGCGGTACGTCAAACACCAGAACCGTCATGGCCGCAAGAAGAAGGAAATTGGCAAAACCGATTACGATGTAAGGTGTCTGCTTTCCAACCAGGAACTCAATTCGCGTTGTTGGCGTCACATAGAAGTTCGTAACCGAACCCAGCTCACGCTCGCGCGCAACGCTGACGGCAGCAAGTATCCCTGGAAGCATGATCAGCAGGATCGCAGGTATGCCCGGCGCCATCGATGCGATGCTTTCAAAGCTCTGGTTGTATCGGAAACGCGGCTCAAGCCGCGCAGGTGGCGCAGGTGCCCGGCCCGTACCGGGTGCGTAGGCATCAAAAAAGTCCTGATGCAGCCCGGTGACATAACCTTCCACTGTCTCCCCCTTGAAAGGGATCGCTCCATCGACAGTTACCAATACCTCGGTAGATTCACGCGCCCTGATCTTCCGACCGAAATCAGGTGGCAACTCAAGCACGAAAGACACGTCACCTTCACGCAGCCGGCGTTTACCTTCCTCAACTGAAGCAAGTGGCGCCGTGGGCACGAAATAACGCGACCCTTCAATTTCGGCAATATAGGCGCGGCTTTCCGGCCCTTTCGAATAATCCAGGACTGCGAACTTCAGGTCCTCGATATCGAGCGAAATTCCAAAACAGAAAACCAGCATAAGGATGGCCGACCCGACGAAAGCAAATGCCAGGCGCACGGGATCGCGAAGCACTTCGATGCTCTCGCGCAGGGCATAGGCGGAAACGCGCGGGAAAAATCCTCCCGTATGCCCACCTGTGTTGCTAAGCGGAATTTCGGGGGCGATGACGGGTGACGGAGGATCGGCGGCCTCAAGAGCCGCCACAAAGGCCTCTTCCAAAGTCTCCGCTCCCGCGTCTTCGGTTAGTTCGATCGGTGCGCCTATTGCCAGAACTTTGCCGGCATGCATGAGAGAAACCCTGTCGCATTTCTCTGCTTCAGACATGAAATGCGTCGAAACAAATATCGTCACGCTGTCTTGTCGCGAGAGTTCGAACAGCAGCGACCAGAAAGCATCGCGCGCCTCAGGATCGACGCCCGAAGTCGGCTCGTCGAGGATCAGCACACGCGGTCGATGGATAACTGCGACGGCGAGAGACAATCGTTGTTTGATGCCAAGTGGCAGATCATTGGCGAGATTGTCGAGGTGATCCGTAAGACCAAAGCGGCGGGTTAAAGCGGCAATGCGCTCTTCCTTGTCGGAGAGTTCGAAAATTCGCGCATGCAGCCAGAGGTTCTGGCGCACCGTCAATTCGCCATAAAGTGAAAACGCCTGACTCATGTAACCGGTAAGGCGTCGGGCCTCTCGATTGCGTGCATCCACAGGTTTTCCAAACAGCAGAGCTTTGCCAGCAGTCGCTGGCAGCAGACCGGTCAGCATTTTCATCGTGGTTGACTTGCCGCAACCGTT
>NZ_JAILWL010000145.1 GCF_025698965.1 Roseibium sp. | reverse complement strand
ACGATCACGAGAGCGGTGAACATCACCACGACCACCATCATCACGATGACTTTGAAAGCTATGTGCTGGAAGTCCCGGCCTTCGACAGTGTGAAAACCGTTGAAGCCAGGGTGCTGGAGGCGATGGCGATGAAGGGTGTTCTTCGCATCAAAGGAGCGGTCGAGATCGATGGAAAGGCCGCGCCAGCGATGGTTCAGGCCGTCGGACCAAGAGTTGAAACGTGGTTCGCCGCTGGAGCGGAAAGCGCCGGGCGGCTCGTTGTAATTGGTCTCAAGGGTGTAGACCTGGAGGCGATACGAACCCTTCTGGGAAGTGTCAAAGTCGCCGCCTGATCAGATACCCGCCTTTTTATGAGAATTCCTTATCATCCGGATCGTCATTCACGGTTCGGATGACCTGTCAAAACCGAAGCGAACCGCTCAATGCATATTCTTGCCAGCCAGACACGCCGGATTGATGATGGCGGAGATGCTGTCGATCTGGGGCAGTCTCCTGCCGATATTCTGTTCCTGTCTGCTGCCGACACCGAACTTGGCAGTTTCGCCACTGCACATGCCGGGCTGGGTGAAACACGATCTGATCTGCGCCTCGCAAACCTGATGGCGCTGTCGCATCCCTATTCGGTTGATCTTTATGCCGAACAGACCGTGCGCGGTTCGAAGCTGGTGATCCTTCGAATTTTGGGTGGTGTCGAGTATTGGCGCTATGGCCTTGAACGCTTCGAAGAGGAAGCGCGTGCACATGGGATCGACCTGATTGTTGTTCCAGGTGACGATAAGTGGGATGAGGATCTGACCAGCCGGTCAACGCGACCGGCGGAAGACGCGCACCGCTTCTGGCGCTATTGTGTGGAAGGCGGGTCTGAAAACTACACCAATGCCCTGCGCTTTGCGGCATTCCTGATTGGCAACGGTGAAGAACCGGCTCAACCGGTCCCGCTTCCGCGTGCCGGGATTTATCTGAAGGGGCATTCGACACCCGATCTCCAAACCTTGAAAGACACCTGGTCCGACCCTTTGCGGCCGGTGGCGGCAATCACCTTCTACCGCGCCCTGGTCCAGGGTGCGCAAACGCCACCTGTGGATGCACTGGTAGAGGCACTTGCTGAAGCGGGCGTAAATGCACTCCCGGTATTCGTATCCAGCCTCAAGGAAGCCGAATCCGTTGCGATACTTGAGAGTCTTTTTGAGGGTGCCAGACCCGATGTGATCCTGAACGGTACCGCTTTTGCAGTCTCGAAGGCTGGGATGGCGCATCAGTCAACACCTCTGGACCGGCCCGGAAAACCTGTCCTTCAAGTGGTGTTTTCTTCGTCGTCCAAAGAAGGGTGGCAGGAAAGCGACCAGGGGCTCTCTATTCGTGACCTGGCGATGCATGTGGTGTTGCCGGAAATTGACGGGCGCATACTTTCACGCGCTGTCTCTTTCAAGGAAGAGGGGCGCTTCGATGAAGCAACCCAGTCGACGCCGGTTCGGTTCACACCTGTGCCGGATCGTGTCCGGTTCGTAGCAAACCTTGCGGCCAACTGGGCGAAACTCGGTCACATTGAGACGATCAGCAAAAAAACGGCTCTGATCCTGGCCAATTATCCGAACAAGGACGGACGGCTTGCCAATGGGGTTGGTCTGGACACGCCTGCATCTTGCGTGTCTGTGCTGAAAGCGATGAAAGCGTCAGGTTACGACGTCGGCGAGGCACCTGCGACCTCTGCCGGGCTCATGGACATTCTGACGTCCGGTGTGACCAACGCGCTGGAATATCGTGAAGCCAGGGTCGGTTTCGAAACACTTTCGGTCCTCGATTATCAGCGTGCGTTCAGTCAACTTCCCGGGCAGGTGAAGACAGCCGTTACCGACCGCTGGGGAGCACCGGCTGACGATCCCCATGTTGCCGAAGGCAGCTTCCGCCTGGCCCTGCACAGGTTTGGAAATCAGGTTGTCGGTATTCAGCCGGCGCGTGGTTACAACATCGACCCCAAAGAGACCTATCACGATCCGGATCTGGTCCCACCGCATCACTATTTTGCGTTTTATTTCTGGCTTCGCAATCACTTCGGAGCTGACGCAGTCATTCACCTTGGCAAGCATGGCAATCTGGAATGGTTGCCGGGCAAAGCACTGGCCTTGTCGGAAGACTGTTTCCCGGAAGCCGTCCTTGGACCCATTCCCAATATCTATCCGTTTATCGTCAATGATCCCGGCGAAGGGGCACAGGCAAAACGCAGAACTTCTGCTGTCATTGTCGACACCACCTTTGACGCGCGCTGAAAGCCATGGTGTTGCGGAAGAACTGGAAACACTTCTGGACGAATACTACCTTGCCAGCGGGGTGGATCCGCGTCGCCTGAAAGCTCTGACGCGCGACATCCTCGATGCTGCCGTCCGGCACGGGCTCGACAAGGATATCGGCCTCTCTGACGACATGGACGAGGATACACGTCTTGCGCGTCTCGATGCCCATTTGTGCGACCTTAAGGAAATGCAGATCCGTGACGGGTTGCATATTCTGGGTGAAAGCCCCGCAGGCGATTTGTTGACCGACCTACTTGTCGCGTTGTCACGTGTGCCACGCGGCAGTCAACCGCAGCAGGAAAGCCTTCAGCGTGCCATCGCGCAGGATTTGAAGCTGAAAGATTTCGATCCGCTCGACTGCGATTTTTCCATGGCATGGACCGATGAAAGACCTGTGGATCTGGACGGTCTTTCAGATGTTCCCTGGCGCTCGAACGGGGACACGGTGGAGCGCATTGAGCTGTTGGCCAGCACTCTCGTGTCTGGCGAAAAAAGCGCATCAGCGGACTGGCCGGCCGTACAGGCGGTTCTTCAGGAAATCGAGACCCGTTTGCGGCCATCGGTTACCGGGTCTGGCCCTGCGGAAACGGCTGCGGTTCTGACGGCTCTGAGTGGCGGTTTTGTTGAGCCAGGGCCATCTGGTGCACCGTCACGCGGGCGGCCTGACGTGCTGCCCACGGGCAAGAACTTTTACTCCGTCGATGTTCGGGCAGTTCCAACCGAGACAGCCTGGCGGCTTGGCTGGCAATCAGCGGGTCTCGTTGCAGAACGATACTTCCAGGACGAGGGTGAATGGCCCAGATCGTTGGTGCTCACCTGTTGGGGAACCGCCAATATGCGCACGGGCGGCGATGATATTGCGCAGGCGTTGGCCCTGATCGGGGCAAGGCCCGTCTGGGAACAGGGTTCGGGCAGGGTGACGGGATTTGAGATCCTGAAACTCTCTGAACTGGGGCGTCCGCGCGTCGACGTGACCTTGCGTGTCTCCGGGTTCTTTCGAGATGCCTTTCCGCATCAGATGGATTTGTTTGACAGCGCCATACGGGCGGTGGGTGCCCTGGAGGAGCCTGCGGAGGCCAATCCTATCGCAGCTCGGATGCTTGCTGAAACCAGCAGGTTGCAAACCGAAGGCTTGAGCGCGGACGAGGCCGCGCGCCGTGCAGGCTACCGGGTGTTCGGGTCGCGACCCGGTGCTTATGGAGCCGGTCTTCAGGCCCTCATTGACGAAGGGATCTGGGAAGAACGCGGTGACTTTGCGGACGCTTTCCTGACCTGGGGCGGTTACGCGTACGGCGGCGGAGTTGCGGGCGAGGGCGCACGCGGCGAGCTTGAGGCCCGCCTGTCGTCCACGGACGCGGTCCTGCTCGACAGCGATGATTACTACCAGTTCGAAGGAGGATTGGCGGCAACAGTCGAAGCGCTGAAGGGCACTGCTCCCAAGATCTACCACAACGACCATTCCCGGCCAGAGCGTCCGATAGTTAGATCGCTTAGCGAGGAAATCGGGCGGGTGGTGCGGGGACGTGCGGCCAATCCAAAATGGATAAAAGGTGTTATGCGCCATGGCTATAAGGGCGCATTCGAGATGGTTGCGACCCTGGACTATCTTTTTGCATTCGCAGCGACCACACGCGCGGTTGGCGACCATCACTTCGATCAGTTGTATGATGCTTATCTGGACGATGACACCGTGCGTGAATTTCTTCAGGACGCCAATCCTGCGGGCCTGAACGAAATGCTTGCGCGGTTTTTGGATGCAATTGAGCGCGGCCTCTGGACGCCGAGGCGCAATTCGACCCATTCTGCACTCAATGACTTGAAATCGACACTTGAAGGAACCGAAACACCGTGACCGCCGATAGCGACAAACCGGAACTTTCCGAGGAAGAACTGAACACCCGTCACGCAGAGAAAATGCGCAAGAAGAAAGCAGCGCGCGACAAGATCATGGCGACGAAGACAATCGAAAAAGGATTGTTGATCGTCCACACCGGTAAGGGCAAAGGCAAATCCACTGCTGGATTTGGCATGGTGTTCCGCTCTCTTGGACACGGCCACAATGTTGGTGTCGTACAATTCGTCAAGGGGCGCATCGAGACCGGTGAGCGAATGGCGCTCGATCGTTTTTCTGATTTGGTAACGATCAAGCGCATGGGTGAAGGCTTCACGTGGGAAACGCAGGATCGGCAGCGAGATATCGAGGCGGCTCAGCAAGCCTGGGACGTTGCCAAGGAAATGATCCTGTCGGGAGAATACCGGCTGATCCTATGCGATGAGCTCAACATCGTTCTGCGCTACGACTATCTCGACATCGCAGATGTGGTGGACTTCCTTAAGAACGAGAAGCCGGACGACGTTCACGTCGTCATCACCGGTCGAAATGCCAAGAAAGAATTGATCGAGATTGCCGACCTCGTCACGGATATGACCCAAATCAAGCATCCGTTCCGCTCCGGCGTAAAGCCGCAGGAAGGCATTGAGTTCTAGGTCGGGTCTCAATGCCTTTCACGGTCCTGCCTGCCAACAGCATGGATGCTGATGAGATTGCGCTCTTGCTTCGCAGATCGATATTGGAACTCTGCATTGGCGATCATGGCAACGACCCGGAGAATTTCGAACCTTGGCTGAAAAACAAAACGCCGGATAACGTTGAGCGCTGGATTTCGGGGAATAACCGCATGTTCAGCGCAATTGACCAGAGCCGGCGCGTGATTGGCGTCGGTATGGGAACCACAAACGGCGAGGTGGTGCTGAACTATGTGCTGCCGGATGCCCGGTGTATCGGTGTTAGCAAGGCGCTGATGCGAGCGTTGGAAGACTATTTCCGGGAACGTGGACTGGAAGTCTCAATCTTGAAAAGCACGTCCACCGCAGAGAGATTTTACCGGTCAATTGGATATTCTGAGACCGGAAAGACGGAAATTCGACGGGACATGGTTTTCCGGCAATTCAAGAAGGCATTGTAGCGATGAAGATGAACAAGCTCTTTGATCACAGCATTCGGTCGGCGTCACCCGCCCATGACGAACTTGTTCGAAAATATGAACTTTATCGCACTCTGGTCGAGTTTCTCGCAGCAGCCATGTTCATCGTGGGGAGTGTGTTTTTCTTCTATCAGAGCCTTGTTTATGCAGGGACCTGGTTGTTCCTCGTCGGGTCAATCCTGTTTGCGGTCCGGCCGAGCATTCGACTGACGCTTGAACTGCGTTTGGCAAACTTGCCGGTTCCAAAGGAATTTAGGCCTTACGGTGCCCCGCCAATCAATCAAGATCAGGGGTCATGACAACAGTTTCCACAAACACATCGACACCTGCACTCATGATCCAGGGGACAGGGTCCAATGTCGGCAAAAGCCTGATCGTTGCTGGTCTTTGCAGACTGTTTGCAAACCGCGGTCTGACAGTTCGGCCCTTCAAACCGCAAAACATGTCGAACAATGCGGCGGTCACAGACGACGGCGGAGAAATCGGGCGGGCGCAGGCCCTGCAGGCAATGGGATGCAGGACCCCTTTGTCCGTTCACATGAACCCGGTCCTTTTAAAGCCGGAGACCGACACCGGTGCCCAGGTGATCGTCCAGGGCAAACGTTTCGGGACGATGCGTGCGCGTGAATATGGGAGGCAAAAAGAACAGCTTATTCCAAAAGTTATGGAAAGTTTTTCAATTGTTGCATCAAGTTCGGATCTGGTGATCGTGGAAGGGGCGGGCAGCCCGGCGGAAATCAACTTGCGCTCCGGAGACATTGCCAATATGGGCTTTGCCGAGGCTGCGGATCTTCCCGTTGTTTTGTGTGCGGATATCGACCGAGGTGGTGTGATTGCCTCCGTCGTTGGCACACACGCGGTTCTGGAGCCTGAAGAGCAGCAGCGGATCAAGGGCTTCTTCATCAATCGGTTTCGGGGAGATGCGAGCCTGTTCGATGATGGCATGCGTGAGATTTCCAAGCGAACAGGCTGGCAAGGCCTGGGGGTGGTGCCCTGGTTTGCCGATGCATCGAAACTGCCGGCCGAAGACGCGCTCGGTCTTGCCGACGGCTTCGGGGAAGGTAGTCTCAAGATTGTCGTTCCGGTCATTTCCAGGATCGCGAATTTCGATGATCTTGATCCTTTGCGCCTTGAGCCGGGGGTGACACTCGAACTCGTTCAACCCGGCGACCCGTTGCCGGGAGATGCGGATATCGTGCTTCTTCCGGGTTCCAAATCGACAGTTGGGGATTTGGCGTTTTTCAAGAAACAGGGCTGGGACATCGACCTGAAAGCCCATCACCGCAGAGGCGGTCACATCCTGGGTGTTTGCGGCGGTTATCAGATGCTGGGCAGAACCATATCTGATCCCGAAGGGATTGAAAGCGAGCCTGGAACAGTCGAAGGTCTTGGGTTTCTGGACGTGGAAACCGTGCTGACACCGGAAAAGTCAACCGTTGCAGCTGAAGGGGTTCACCTTACCAGCGGAGCGCCCGTCTCAGGTTATGAAATTCATATCGGGCGGACGACGGGCCCCGATTGCGTCAGGCCGATGATGCGACTGGCGGGCGAACGTGCCGACGGTGCTGTCTCGGAAGATGGCCGCGTTTACGGCACGTACATGCATGGCTTGTTCACGCACGATGCTTTTCGCTCTGCCTACCTGAAGGCTTTTGGAGCCAGTTCCATGCTGACATATAATCAAAGCATTGACCGCATTCTGGATGATTTGGCCGAACATCTTGAAATGGCGATGGATATCGATGCGATCTTTCGGATCGCGAAAAGTCGCTGATCTTGTGCACGGAACCTGGAGATATCCCTCAAGTGGCAGTTAGAACCAGAATGAGCGCTCCTGCCTGCACAAAACAGGCACCAAGCAAAACCTTGAGCGCTCGCTGAACATCCACAATCGACACATCCTTCTTTCCTGAAACGTTCATATAAGGATCGTCAACCGTGTAACCGGGATAGACGCGCGGTCCGGCAAGGGCAATGCCCAGCGCTCCGGCCATGGCCGCTTCCGGCCACCCTGCGTTCGGAGAACGATGCATTGGGGCGTCCAGGCGAATGCAGGTCAGGCTTTTGCCGATGGAGCCTCCAGCAAGCGGAGCTGCGAGCGCAATGAACAACCCGGACAAACGGGAGGCCGGCAGATTGATTAGGTCGTCAAAGCGGGCGGAAGCCCAGCCGAAATCTGCGTATTTTTCATTCTTGTGTCCGATCATGCTGTCTGCCGTGTTCACGGCCTTATAGGCCAGCAAACCGGGCAGGCCGAGAACGGCAAACCAGAAAACCGGTGCAACCACACCGTCGGAAAAGTTCTCCGCGCAGGATTCAATCGCAGCCCGTGACACACCGGCTTCGTCGAGTTGCTTAGGGTCGCGCCCGACAATCATTGAAACGGCCTCGCGCCCGCCCTCAAGACCACCTTCGCTCAATCCGTCGCGAACCGCTGCCACATGCCTGTAGAGGCTGTTCTGCGCGATGAAGACAGCAGCGATGATCGCGATCAGCGTTTCGCCAAAGGGAATACGATCTGCAACTGATTGAACGATTGCACCAATCCCGAGACCACCGATTAAAAGGGCCAGAAGTGTCAGGACACCGCCAAGTCGTCTTGCAAGCGCTGATCGGTCGGACCGGTTCAGATGCAAATCAAATACAGAAACGATCTTGCCGATCCAGACCACCGGGTGCGGGAAACGGCGCCATAGCCAGTCAGGATCTCCAATGACCGCATCAAGCAGGAGCGCTGCCAGCAGCAGCCATAAGGCATGGTCGTAAATCAGCATCCAAGCTCGTTAGAGCTCTTTTTTTGCATCCGCAAGGGCCTCTTCCAGCCGTTTCAGGTTTTCCCCACCCCCTGGCAGGCCGAAACGGATCCAGGTCGGGGCATAATCGAAGATGCGGGTCCAGATATGACTACGGGCGAGAGCTTCATGAAGGGCCTTGGCATTTCTGAGGCCGGCCAGGGCGTAAAGTGGGGTGCCGCCGAATACACTCAGTTCCTGCTCGGATAAAAGCACGGTGAGATCCGCCATCTCCTCAATCAACCGGCGTGTCGTTTGGGTTTGCCAGTCCTGGTCACGCAGGGCCGCCGTGCCGATTTCCATGGCCGGTCCACTGATGCTCCAGCTTTCCAGGAGGCCCGAGATCCTGCTCGTGATATTGCGCGGCCCGGCCAGAAACCCAAGGCGAAGACCAGCGAGCCCGAAGAATTTACCGAACGAACGCAGCACCAGAATATTCTCGTTTCCGATATGCGGCAGAAGGCTGGAGCCGGGCACTACATCTGCAAATGCTTCGTCGACCACAAGATAACCACCACGATCCGTCAGCGTTCTTGCGATTTCCAGGAGGCTTTTGACGTCGATCAGCTGACCATCTGGATTGTTCGGATTGACCAGAAGTACGATTTTTGCGTCTGCCGGGAGAGCATAAATACTGGAGAGTTCGACGGGGTTTCTGTTTTCCCGGCACCAGACGTCCTTGTGACTGGAATAAGTCGGAGAGGAAAGAGCGACGGGCCCCTCCGGCAAAATCAGGGGCAGCAGGGACAACAGTATCTGTGTGCCTGCTGCCGCAACGAGTTCCAGATGGTCGGGTACCTGATAGGTGTTGCGGGCGGCAGAAATCAGATGTTCTTCAGCAACTTGAGAGGGAAGTGCCTGCCAAGAATCCGCTGCCAGTTTTTGCGGTATTGGATAGCTGTGAGGATTGATTCCGGTCGACAAGTCCAACCAGGTTTCTCTCGTTCCACCGAAACGCTCAATTGCCAGCGTGAGATCCCCGCCATGTTCCACGAGATATTCCTTCCGCAGTTTTCCGATGCTGCAAACGCCATTCTCCCGAATGGCCAGCCCCAAGTTATGGCCACGCTTATCTTATTTGCGCAGGCTGGTCATTGCTGGAAACGACATACCATTGTCAGAAACGCAAATTGACAGAGATTCTTTGCAATAGCTAAAAGAACAAAAGAAGAACAGTTTGCATCGCGAGTGAGGATAAAAGCATGTCACGTGGCCATCGCAGCCGGGACCTTAAGGATATTAACCGGACGGACGTCCTGGCGGCATTGTCTCAGGCACGAACATCGCTGATCGAAGCCAAACGGCACATGCGACCTCGCTCCGGGTTGTCCCGGTCTGCGGAAGCGGTGATCGCCGAAATCGATGATTTCGCGTTTGTGCTCACAGGATCTCGCGAACATTTTCATTTGAAAGCACATGGAACACCGGCAAGGCGGTTGCCGGAAGACGACTGACCGTCACTGTTGGGGGAATTAGAGCCCGGACTGCGTTTCGGCGATCAGGTGGTCGACAATTGCGTTCAGTGTGTCCTGCGGTAGCAGGCCTTCATCGGCAGCGTCGCCGGCAAGCGCCAACTGCTGCTCAGCCGATGTGCCACGCGTAACGATTTCCCGAACATGCTCAATATCGCCTTCACAGCCGAAAAAGGCCGCATCCGGCCGTACAAGCTCAATCATTTCCTCAATCAGGTCGGCGAATGCCGTGGTTTCGGTTCTGCCAAAATCGATCAGACGGGCTTCCGTGCCATGCCGCTGCGCCTGCCATCGGTTTTCTGCAAGTAGAAAGCGGGAATACCGACGCCAGCTCTGATTGGCGCAGCGCAGACGGTAGAGCATTCGGCACAGACAGCGGAACAGGGCGGCAATCGCGACGGCATCATCAAGGCGCGGACAGACATCTGTGATGCGCATTTCCAGTGTCGGGAACCGGTCGGAAGGACGAAGATCCCACCAGATTTTGGTCGCATCTTCGATGACTCCCGCGCGGGTCAGAATGTCGACTGTGTGCCTGTACTCATAATGGCTTTCAAATCTCGGGGGCAGACCGGTTCGTGGCAATTCGTTGAAGACAGCCAGACGATAGGATTTCAGACCGGTTCTTCGGCCACGCCAGAAGGGCGAAGATGTGCTGAGCGCAAGCAGGTGCGGTAGAAAATAGGCAAGTTGATTGAAGAGTTCGATGCGAAGCTCTTCGTCCTCGATCCCGATATGCACATGCATGCCGCAAATCACCAGTCGTTTGGCAACCACCTGCATGCTTCGGGCAATTTCGTTGTACCTTTGTTTATCGGTATGCGGCTGGTCCGTCCATTCGGCAAATGGGTGCGTCGAAGAGGCGATTGGCGCAAGATCATGCGCCGCTGCTTCGCGTGCAATGGTCTTTCTGAAATATCTGAGTTCCGCGCGAACCTCCTCGAGCGTCATGCACACCGGAGTGTCCACTTCAATCTGACAGCGGAGAAATTCGGGGCTGACCTTGCCCTCAAGAGCTGCTTCGCACGCCGAGAACAGTTCCGGGGGTGGAGAACTCGCCAACTTTCGGGTTGTTCTGTCAACCAGGAGATATTCTTCTTCGACACCGATGCTGAAGCTGGGCTCTTTCATGAAGGAAGCATCGGCAATTTTGTAACCGTTGGTCAAGCAAAACGTCTGGATCGAAGGAGCCGGTTGGGCACAGATCCAACTGTGATCAAGATGCCATGCCGGCTAGTATTTCTTGGTGGTCAGTCAACACATGCGTTGTTGGTGATCGAACAACCTTTAAACTGCCCATCCTTTTCGCAGTCGGATATCGCCAACTCGCGTGCCTTCTGCTCTGTTTGGAAAGGGCGGCCGCCGGTTCGAAGTTTTGGGCAATTACGGAACCAGCGGCCAATGCTGGAAGTGGGGATCCAGCTTTGCGGTGCGGGGGAAGGTCACACGCAATAAACTGATAATAGTTGAAAACGACAATGTAAAAAGTGACTAATATCACAATCGCTGCAATTTCTGTTTGGGCACATGTTTCTGTTTGTAGCAGCGGAAGCCTGAAGGCGAAAAGTGTTTGCTCGCTTTGGTAAGTGGACCAAGCCGTTTCGGAGATCGTAAGATTGACAGCAATCTAAAAAGAAATTTCCGCAATCAGGACAGACAATTCACACAATTTTGGAAAACATCCGATTGACAGAAATGGGTAAGTCGTTGATAAGGCGCGACACACCACCTAGGGGCCCTGTGGCGGAGTGGTGACGCAGCGGATTGCAAATCCGTGTACACCGGTTCGATTCCGGTCGGGGCCTCCACTTCCTTTGAAATCTGACGAATTCGGCTTCCCATAGGCTTACGAGGGGATGAGTGAACCCCTGCATCAATTGGGCGCGCTCAATTTCCCCCGAATGCTGCAGGATTTGAGCGCGGCATTTGGATCTGATGCTTGTCAGGTGGCCTTTGCCTCGTTAATGAACGGTCTTAAGAGGCGCCGGAAACCCGGCATGTCAATGTGAGGGCCGATATGACGGACTTTAACCAGTCCCGCCGCAAGATGGTGGATAACCAGTTGCGAACCAACGATGTGACCGATCATCGTATCCTGGATGCAATGGAACTGGTTCCTCGGGAACGTTTCGTACCGGCATCCAAGAAAGCCGTCGCTTATATCGATGAAGATCTGCCGATCGGGCCGTCCGATTGTGGTCGTTTCCTCATGAAGCCGCATATTTTCGGCAAACTTGTGCAATTGGCAGAGATCAGAGAAAACGATGTGGTTCTGGTGGTCGGTGCCGGAACCGGATACAGCTCAGCGGTCATTTCAAAACTGGCCGCTTCTGTTGTTGCGCTTGAAGAAAACGACGATCTGGCCAAGGTTGCAGCGGAAGTGCTGGTCGATCTCGGCATCGAAAATGCTGTTGTCGTTGAAGGGCCGATGAACAAGGGCTATGCGGCGGAAGGACCTTACGACGTCATTCTGGTTGACGGAGCGGTCGAGGTACTGCCACCGGACTTGACGGAGCAGCTGAAGGCCGACGGACGTTTGGCTGTCATCGAGGGGCAGGGCGGCGCCGGTGTGGCCCGTCTTTATCAGAAATCGGGTGATGCAGTCAGCAGCCGATTCGGATTTAACGCCTCCGTCAGCTTGCTGCCGGGCTTTGCCAAGGCAAAAGAATTCGAATTTTAAGCCAAAAACGATCGGTTCTTAGAAGCGCTCGCCCACAACCGGCGGGCGTTTTGTTGTGTTGCACAACGAATTTGCCGTCAAAGGTTAACAAACTTGTTGCCATTAGGTCGCACTTCCGAAGTTTCTGTCATTTTATGGTGCAACTTGCTCTCAAATGGTTGATCAAAAACACCTGTCAGTTTACTCAACTTGTTCAAGTATGTTGACGTTTAAGGAGTGTGGGGTGTCTGTTCGTTCAACACCGAAGGCAGTGGTCATAGCGTTGGGGCTTATGGGTGGGGTTGCCGCCAGCGCATTGACAGGTGCTTCCTTTTCCTCCGCAAAGGCAGAGACAATCTGGGAATCGCTTTCGTTGGCCTATGCCAACAATCCCACATTGAACGCTGCCCGAGCGCAATTGCGTAGCGTTGATGAAAACGTACCGCAGGCATTGGCAGGGTGGCGTCCGACAGTCACTGCAACAGCTTCAGCGGGCCGTGTTTATCAAGATACGAGCTTGCGCCGTGGAGCAGGTAACTCAACCGACTACCGAAACAACTCCTCGATCGGGTTGACGATCAGCCAGACGCTGTTTCGTGGATTTAGGACCGTCAATTCCACCCGTCAGGCCGAGGCCGTCGTTCGCGCGCAGCGTGAAAGCCTGAATTCGACCGAGCAAGACACGCTTCTGGACGCAGCGACATCCTATGTCGATGTGATCCGCGATACCGCACTTGTTTCCCTGCAGCGCAGTGATCTTGCCTTCCTGCAGGAACAGGTAAGGGCTGCTCGCGACAGATTTGACGTTGGCGAAGGCACGCGGACCGACGTTAGTCAGGCCGAGGCCCGTGCTGCGGAAGCACGCGCAAGTCTCAACACC
>NZ_JAILWL010000144.1 GCF_025698965.1 Roseibium sp. | reverse complement strand
TACGCGCAATCGGTCCTTGGCCTTGAGTTTCGGGCTCCCGGTAAGTCGAGCTTTCGGGGCACCCAGTTAAGAACAATTAAAAGGTGAGTATCTTACTCAACTTTATACTTGACACTCATACTCAAGTTTTCCTATCAAGGCAATGCCTGATCGAAACAGAACTGGAAATCGCGTCCTCTGGTTTTGAATTAGACAGGGCCTCCGGCAAGCCGGGGGTAACAAATGCCCGGCAAGCCAACCGCCCTCTCCTCTCCCTCAGCGGCTAGCCAGCCCGGCCTTTAACCGGAAACGAAACACCGGACACAAAAAAGGCGCCAACCGGATGGTGGCGCCCCTGACATTTCAATAAAATTCGAGCCTAAGCGTTCGCTGCAATTGGCGTCTCGGTAACATCGATCTTGAGCAGATCGCGCATGCCGAACCGGTCTTCCGACAAGTCTGCAATCGATTTCGTGTCCAGCACTTCCATGAAGGCTTCCAGCGCTTCATGCAGCAGGCCGTTAAAGCCACAGGACATGATCAACGGGCAATCCTTGCGGCCGGAGTCGAAACATTCCGCCAGCAGGAAGCTCTCTTCAGCTGCGCGGACGACTTCCCCGACAGTAATTCCTTCGGCCGGACGAGCCAGCATGACACCTCCATTCCTGCCACGAATGGTCCTGATCAGATTGGCATCGACCAAAACTTTCATGATCTTGAACAGATGGGTCTCGGACATCTCGAAGCTGGCAGCGATATCCGCAACCTTGCTCGGTTTGTCCGGGTTAACGGCGCAGTACATCAGCGCGCGCACGGCGTAGTTTGTCTGTTGTGTCAAACGCATGCACTAGATATGCGGTGCGCTGTCGCAAAGGTCAATCATAAAATTTGAATGTGTTATGCGACTTTTAGCAAAATTCCGCCATGCGCGCCAATTTTACGCAGGCACTTACTTTGTGTTTCGATAACTGAACCAGTCAAAATCCGCATGTTTTGCCTGACCGGATGTATCCATCGCATGCATGCCGACAAAGGCTCCCGTAAAGTTGGAATGCGCTCCCCGTCCCGATTCATCTGCCAGGATAGTGGCGTCAAAAGCAGGGCCGATCCGCTGCCAGTCCTGCCCCTCTGCCTTGAATTCAAAGCACAGTGCCATCTCCCTGACCGAGACTTTCATTGCGATGGAACCAGCGGCCGGGAGATTGACCGGTTCGTCCAGGGGAGCGATCAGCCCACCACCTGGATAGTCGCCGGGACAGGCGAATATCGTCAGAACCCGACCGAGCACCTCATCGAAGGTTATTGCAAGATAGAAGAACTGGTATCGGCCGTAATAGGCGATCAGGCCCGCCGTCTGCTGAGGAGTCTGGGGCTCAAAGTCAACCAGTGTTTCAGCTTCGTAGCTGTACTCCGTCTGGCGGCGGGCAACCAATGCCTGTTCAAAATAGCTGCCGACGGATTCGCGGCCGAACAGGCGCAGATGTCCAGGTCGGTCGGTCAACGAAAACAAGCGTTCGGGATAAGGAGTGCGCAACCATTGAAAAACATCCGGCAAATCCGGTTCATCGAAGTCGTGTCGTGATGGTTCTTCCGGAAAGACGTGCACCGGCAAGTCAGGAGCTTTGACTTGTGCCTGAGGTTCCAGGCCACCACTTTCCAACCGCAACCAGCCATCCTCTCCCCATCTGCATTTCTGGATGGATGTTTCCCGGCCCATCTGGCAGCGATTTTGACCGAGTCGCGGTCGTCCCATCAGGTGTACCAGATACGTTTCGCCGGTTTGCGTTTCGACAAGATCGCCATGGCCTGCACGCTGGATCGGATTGTCCGGTGCAAAGCGCGAGGTGACAACATGGGCATCCGGATGCAACTCATAAGGCCCACCCAACCGCCTGGAGCGGGCAAGCGTTACAGCGTGATCATAGGCAGTTCCACCTTCTGCGGTCAGCAGATAGTACCAACCCTCGCGCTTGTAGAGATGCGGACCTTCCGTCAGTCCAAGTTCGGTTCCGGTAAAAACATTTCTGATCGGACCAACCAGCTTCCTGACCTCGGGGTCATATTCCTGGAGCGCAATGCCCGCGAAGGAGTTGTGGCCGACCCGATGGTCCCAGATCATGTTCAAATGCCACTTGCGACCGTCGTCATCGTGGAACAGGGACGGGTCGAAGCCTGAGGAATTCGTGTAGACCGGATCCGACCAGGGGCCTTGGATATCAGGCGCTGTTACGATGTAGTTATGCGCATCCTTGAAAGACCCGTCCTTGCGCTTCACATCAGTGTAAACCAACCAGAAAAGCCCGTCGGCATATGTCAGACAGGGAGCCCAGACACCGCAGGAATCTTCATTTCCACGCATATCCAACTGTTCGGGACGGGTCAGCGGGCGGGTCAGAAGACGCCAGTGCTTCAGATCTCTTGAATGGTGGATTTGCACCCCGGGAAACCATTCGAAAGTAGACGTGGCAACGAAATAATCATCGCCAACACGGCATATGGACGGATCAGGATTGAAGCCCGGCAGGATGGGATTGAAAATCATCTGAGGTACGTTACTCACAATCAAGCCTCCAAAGCGCATTCGAAACGGATCAACGACCGTGGTGAAAGGGATTTGTGTGGGATGCGCTCCCTAGGTATGATTTAAAGCTGGTTCAGTACCCTGAGGCAAGTTGTCTTTTAAAAAAACGTCAATGCCGATCCGTTCCTGATCGTCAATGATCGGCGCTCCATCGCAGAGCGCTTTGAGAACGCGAATGGCACTGCGGATTTCGTGCCCGGGATCCTGCGCGATCACGGCGTCCAGCACATTCGCCTGCAAGGCCTCGCGTGTGTAAGGCGTCAGTTCATGTCCGACAAAGACGACATCCTCCGCCCGGCCTGACTCGGTCAGTGCCGCAATCGTGCCCCTGTTGCCGGCACCTATATTGTAGAGCCCGGCAAGATCCGGTTCATCGTTCAAGAGTTTTTTGACCAGATCCGCGTTGCGGGCATTGTCATCTCTGCCTTCGCGCACTTTCAAAAGTTCCAAATGCGGGTAGTCCCTTTCGATTACCTCACGGCATCCGGCAAAGCGATCCGAGTGGTCCCGCAACCCCAGGGAGCCCGCGATCAGCCCAATCCTGGCCGGCTTTTTCGGCAGGAAGCGGCCCAGAATCCGGCCGGCGGTCCGCCCTGCTGCAACATTGTCGATGCCGACGAAGCGTTGGCGCGTGGACGAGGGATGATCGGACACAAGGGTAACAACGGGAACCCCACGATCCTGTAACCGGTCTATAGATGCCCGGACTTCCGGAAAGGCCGGAGCCACAACCGCAACGCCGTCGCAGACGGATCGATCCAGGATGGCAAGTGTTCCGGCCACACGATGCCCGTCAAACGCATCAATCGGCTCCACGTGAACCTGCATGCGGTCTCCGCTCATGCTTTGGGCATGAGAAGCCGCCTCACGGGTCAGGTCTTCCATGAAGGCATTCGGGCCATTGGGAATGAGAAAATGAAGGCGGTACACACGCTTCTTGGCAAGGCCTGCCGCAAAGACATCCGGCTTGTAGTTCAGCGTCTCGGCTGCCTTTTTCACCTTTTGAATCGTGACTTTGCGCACGCCCGGGCGACCGTTCATCACCCGGTCGACCGTCGCAAGACTGACCCCGGCTGCATCGGCCACATCATGAATTGTTACGCGCCGCATCCGGTCTCCCAATCGCGCCTGTATGTTCTTGTTCCAACGGCTTCTTCAGGAGCAGTATAGCGATGAATGAGGTGCGGTCATCAAAAAATGTTGCAGCGCATAAATCCAGATCTGGCAGCCGGCCAGTATTGCTAAACGACCTGGCCGGCCGCATGCCCTGATGACCAGGCCCACTGGAAATTGAAGCCGCCGAGATGGCCGGTGACATCCACCGCTTCGCCGATGAAGTAAAGGCCGGGCACCTTAACGGTTTCCATGGTCTTGGACGACAGCTCTTTGGTATCGACACCACCAAGCGTCACTTCCGCCGTGCGGTAGCCTTCGGTGCCGACCGGGGTCAGCTGCCAGCGGTTGAGCTGCTCAGCCGCCCGGCGCAGCACCTTGTCGGACTGATCGGCGAGGCGCCCCTTTAGCTGAAACGCCTGAGACAGCGCGTCGGCCAGGCGGTTCGGCAGAAATTGACCAAGCGCTGTTTTCAAATCCTGCTTTGGTGTTTGTTGCCGGGCCGTTCGCAAGGTCTCAAAGACATCGGCTTCCGGCACAAGGTTCACCGAAATCGGTTTGCCTTCCTGCCAGTAGGAAGAAATCTGCAGGATGGACGGGCCGGAAAGACCGCGATGCGTGAACAACAGCCCTTCCCGGAACGTTGTTTTCTGAAACGACACTTTCGCGTCGACCGAGACACCGGAGAGCGAACTGCACAGCTCCTTGTTGGCATCCGAAAAAGTCAGTGGAACCAGCGCCGCACGCGGTGCCACGACATTCAGGCCGAATTGCTCGGCCAACTCATATGCGAAGCCTGAAGCGCCCATCTTCGGAATCGATGGTCCGCCAGTAGCGACCACAAGTGATTTTGCCCGCAACGGGCCCTTTGTTGTTCCGACAGAAAACCGGTCATCCGGCTTGTTCACGGCCTTGATCCCGGTTTCAAGCTGCAAGGTGCCTCCGGCGGCCTCAAGCTCATCCAGAAGCATCTGGATAATGTCCTTGGCACTCTCGTCGCAAAACAATTGTCCGAGCGTTTTCTCGTGCCAGGGAATACGGTGCCCATCCACCAGAGCCAGAAAGTCCTGCTGCGTGTATCGCTTTAGCGCCGAGACGCAGAAACGCGGGTTCTGCGACAGGAAATTGGCCGGCGAACAGTGAAGATTGGTGAAGTTGCAACGCCCGCCGCCGGAGATGCGGATCTTCTCCGCAGGCCGCTTGGCCTGGTCGACAACCAGCACCTTGCGCCCCCTCTTGGCCGCCTCAATCGCACACATCAGACCGGCAGCCCCGCCGCCAAGAATTAGAACATCCAGATCACGCATGGGCGAGGTGTATAGCGGGTTTCAGAGATGGGGGTAAGAGCACAAACGTTTATTGTCCTCCCGGGCGACCATCGGGTGCCCGGGAGGACAAGTGTGAGGATGCCAGATCGAGACGAAAACTTGCCAGATACAAAAAAACCGGCGACTCTTGCGAACCGCCGGTCTCTCTAAACTTACTTCCTGAAAAGAAGAAGCTTACTGCATTTCGGTGACGACCTCGAAACCGTCGGAACCGACTTCGAACAGGGCATAGGTGCCCGGAACGTCACCCTTGGCGTCGAACTCGTGCTCGCCTGCCGCACCCTTGTAGTCGATGGCGGTGCCAGCTGCGATCAGCTCTTTCGCCTTTTTCCACTCACCCGGACGGATCGGTTCGCCATCGCCATTGGAGACTTCCATCATGGCTGCTGCAACGTCTTCCTTCTTGCCGCCGGCCTTTTCAACGGCCAGAGCCATCAGGAAGGCTGCGTCGTAGGACGTGTTCGCGAAGATCGCGTCCGGATCGCCACCAACGCCCTTGAAGGCATCGTTGAACATGGTCAGGGATTCGGACTTCGCACCAACCGGAGATGATGCAACGAAGGAGGCGAGGTTTTCCGCACCCAGTTCATTGATGACAGCGTCGGACTTCATGCCGTCGCCGCCAACGAACTTGTCGAAGAACCCGTTTTCCAGCGCCTGACGCAGGATGGTCAGACCGGTGCCGTCGCCATAGTCGAAGATGACCAGCGTATCAGCGCCGCCCTTGGCCAGTTCAGCCAGGTTGGAACGGTAGGACGCCTTGCCTTCTTCGTGTGCTGCAAACTGGGTGATCTCGCCACCGAGTTCGTCGACATACTCCGATTTGAATGCATTGGCGAGGCCAGTGCCGTAGTCGTTGTTGAGGTAAGCAACCGCGACCTTGCCGTAACCCTGGTCCTTCATGGTGCGCGCCAGTGCACGACCCTGATAGTCATCGGAGGGAACGGTGCGGAACACAGTGCCCTTGTCTTCCAGGTTGGAGATTTCCGGAGACGTACCGGACGGTGTGATCAGCGCGATGCCGGCCGGGATAGTGACCGAACCCGCAGCAGCCAGAACAGCACCGGAACAATGCGGGCCGACAACGCCGACGACGCCTTCAATGTTCACGGCCTTGGTGGCAGCGTCGGTGCCGCCTTGCGGGTTACAGGCACTGTCGCCGACAACGCCAACCAGCGTTTCGCCAGCGCCGATGCCACCCTGTTCGTTGACCTGCTGAACAGCAAGCTGTGCAGCGTCGATCATGGCCGGTGCCATCGCCGCGATCGGGCCGGAGACGCCACCGAGCAGGCCGATTTTGACATCGGCTTTGGCCGGCACGGATGCCAGCGCGGTTGCAGTCATCAAACCGGCAGCAATCGCAAACAATTTGGTTTTCATCAAAGTACCTCCTCAATTATCCGGTCTTCGCCGGGTCTTTAGGATTTTCGGCTCCCACACTCATAGGTTAAGTGAGGGCCCCGGGGAACGGGCCTAATGTTGGTCCGCACCGGATTTCGTCGCCCGTTGATCACCTCTCAAAGGTTCGGGAAGCAATCCTTCCGGCCTAAACCGCAGAACAAGCTGCAACATCAGGCCTATCAGGAACAAGCGAATGTATTTTGCCTGGACTGCATATTCATGCGGAAGGCGATCAGTTGCAATCTCTGAAACGGACCAAATGATCCAGACAACCGCGGCACCGAGGATCGCGCCCCGGTTGTTGCCGGACCCACCGAGGATCAACATGATCCACACGAGGAACGTCGCAACCATCGGATCGATCGCTTCCGGTGTGATCGAGCGGTTGAAATGCGCAAACAAGGCGCCACCCAGCCCCATCAGGGCCGCGCCGAAGATGAAGGCCTCCAGGCGGCGGAACTCGACGTCCTTCCCCATCGCCTTGGCGGCACCCTCGTTGTCGCGGATCGCGCGCATCATCCGGCCCCAGGGAGCGTTGAACTGACGTTCGACCAACACGTAGGCCGCAATCAGGACGGCAAGCACGATGATAAGGTAAGCGATCTGCGATTCCATGTAGCCGATGTCACCCATCGGACGAGGGATGCTTGAGATTCCACGCGCACCGTTTGTCAGTGCCGGTTCCGACTTGATCACCAGGCGTATGATCTCGGCAATACCGATGGAGGCAATGGCGAGATAGTCGGAGCGGAACCGCAGACATATCTTCCCGATCGGCCAGGCAACAAGGCCAGCGGCCAGCATCGCCCCGATCCAGCCGAGCACGAAATGCAGATCGAACCCGCCCAGGCGCCCCTCGACGGCGGGCGTCGACAGGATCGCGGAGGTGTAGGCGCCAACTGCAAAGAAACCGGCAATACCTGCGTTGAAAAGACCGGCAAAGCCCCATTGAATGTTGAGCCCCAGCGCCAGAAGCGCATAGATGCCGATAAAGATCGCCATGAAGAGGGCGTAGTTGACGAGACCAAGGAATTCCATCTTTCTCCCCCCTTCCTTAGAGAACTTTTCCCTTGAGCAGCCCGGTCGGGCGCACAAGCAGCATGAACAGCAAAATGGCAAAGGCCATGGCGGCTTTGTATTCGCTCGGGATCACCAGAACCGAAAGCTCCTCGGCAATCCCGACAATCAATCCGCCGAGGACCGCACCTTCAACCCGGCCGACACCGCCAAGGATTGCTGCGGCAAACATCGGCAGCAGCATGTGCCAGCCCATCATCGACTTCAATTCGGTATTGTATCCGAGGAAGAAACCGGACGCCGCACAGAGCCCGCCCGCGATGATCCAGGTCAGCATGACAACCTTCTTGTTGTCGATGCCGGACAAAAGCGCCAGGTTCGGGTTGTCGGACATGGCCCGCATCGCCTTGCCCCATTTGGACTGGGTCAGGAACATCTGAAGCGCTCCGACCAGCACAAGCATTGCAAGGATCGTGTAAATCTCGCGATCGCGTATCCGGATGCCGAAATAGTCTTCCGGACGGACAATGCCTCGGGAATAGGTCTGCGTATCGACGCCCCAGACGACCTGCACGACTGCGCGGATCATGAGAGCAATACCGAGCGAGGCCATCACCGTCACGATTTTCGGTCGCTCTCTCAAGTGATTGTAGAACACCTTGTCGATGCCCACAGCTATCGCAGCTGTTGCGAGAATTGCGACCGGCAGAGCCGCAAGCGGCGACACCCCCAGGCTGGTCACTGCGGCCAGTGCTATGAACGCACCGAGCGTCGCCAGATCGCCATGCGCCAGATGTGCATATCGCAAAATCGCAAAGATCAGCGTGATGCCGACAGCACCAAGGGCATAGATAGAACCAAGCACGATACCCGGAACGAGATAGAAATTAATGAGTTCGAAGAGTTCCATACCGGTCAGCCCCCCAAGAACATTTCGGCGACTTCACGGTCGGCCAGGAGTTCGCCTCCGGTGCCTTCGTGACGATTTTTTCCCGCGGCCAGGACGTAGCCCCTGTCGGCAAATGCCAACGCCTGTTTGGCATGCTGTTCCACCAGCAGGATGGCAACTCCGGTATCGCGCACATCGCGGCAGATCTGGAATATCTGCTCCATGTATTTTGGCGACAGACCCGCTGTGGGTTCATCCAGCAACAGCAGTTTGGGATCCAGCATCAGGGCCCTGCCCATCGCCACCATCTGCCGCTGACCACCCGAAAGGCTGCCCGCCATCGTCTTGCGCCGTTCCTTCAGATCAGGAAACAGAGTGTAGACACGGTCATAAGCCGCAGACAGGTCTCCCTTTTTCAGGAAGCCTCCCATCTCCAGATTTTCGTGGATCGACATTTCCCGGAAGATGTTGTCAACCTGCGGCACGTAGCAGATGCCACGCTGAACGATGCGATTGGGTACCCAACCGGTTATGTCGTCACCGTCGAACAGCATTTTGCCGCCACGGATGGTCAGAAGACCGAAAACCGATTTCATCGCGGTGGATTTCCCAGCACCGTTCGGCCCGACGATTACGACAATCTCGTCCTGGTCAACATGCATTGAGACATCCTGCAGGATGTCCGCTTCACCATAGCCACCGGTGAGATGTTCCATTGACAGGAGCGCGCTCATGCGGCGTCCCCCGTCGTTTCACCAAGATAGGCTTCCAACACCTGCGGATTGGAGCGAACCGTCTGGAAATCGCCTTCGATCAAGACCTTGCCTTCGGCCATGCAAACGACCGGCGCGCAAAGTTTTTCGATCATTTCCATGTCGTGTTCGATCAGGATGAACGTGTATCCACGCTCCTTGTTCAGAATTTCAATTTTGGTTTCGAGCTTGCGCAGAAGCGTCCGGTTGACGCCTGCTGCCGGTTCGTCGAGCAGAACCAGCTTGGCATCGGTCATCATGGTCCGGCCAAGCTCAAGAAGTTTTTTCTGGCCGCCAGACAGGTTCCCGGCCCGCTCGTGGGCGACATGGGTCAGTTCCAGAAACTCAAGAGTTTCATAGGCACGTTTTTCGACATCGGTTTCGGCCGACTTGACTCGCCCCCAGGCGAACCAGTTGGCAAAAAGGTTCTCGCCCGGCTGAGATGGAGGCACCATCATCAGGTTTTCCAGCGCGGTCAGTTTGTGGAATTCGTGCGGTATCTGGAAAGTGCGCACCAGGCCTTTGTGAAAAAGCTGGTGGCTGGCCAGGCTGGTGACATCTTCACCCATAAACCGGATAGTGCCACTGGTCGGGCGAAGCGCCCCGGCAATCAGGTTGAACAGTGTGGTCTTTCCAGCCCCGTTGGGCCCAATCAGCCCGGTGATACTGTTTTCTTCGACGCGGAATGAACAGCCATTCACTGCCCGAAACCCGCTAAAATCCATAACGAGCTGATCAAGCTCCAGCATTCAAGCTCCTTGCCGCTCCCCTAAGCGGTCATTCTTATTTCCTTTGGCCGCAGCTTTCCTGTTGGTCAGGATTGTCAGAGCGGACGCAAAATAGCCCGTACCGGCGCAGCATCTAGACCTTCTAACTTCATTGGCAGCGCAATCAACTCATAATCACCCGGTTCCACCGCAGATAAGGCAAGATTTTCCAGAATCCGAAGATCCCGGGAACGAGCAATCTCATGACTAGGTAGTTTTTTGGATGTTTCAGGATCCACAGACGGAACATCTACCCCAATTAGTTTCACGCCATGATCAGCCAACAAAGTCATGGATTCGGGAGAAACGGCTCGAAACCCTTCAGGCCAAACCATGGGGTCAATCCTGTCCGCCAATCGAAGCAATACACGCAACGGTCGGTCCGCCAGGGATGCGCGCAACATGTCAGGCGAACAAAGGGCTTCCGGACCGCGCGCGTCGATCACTCTGGCAGGCCCGACAAAGTCTGTCAGATCGAGTTGGTCCACAGAAATGCCCTTTCTGTCGTAGTGCAAAGGTGCATCCGCATGAGCGCCGCAATGGCAGGACATGGAGAACTCGGCGACATTCACCGGACAATCCTCAGAAATTTCAAAGGTGTTTGCCGACTTGAAATGGGCATCCCCAGGAAAAACCGCCATGCCCTGGCGGACCGGAGGCGTGATATCGATAATGAGCGTCATTGAGACTGGCCTGGACGTTTAATTGTGATGTAGAATCTGGAGCTTAGCAACAAAACATGATGTATCGGCAAATTCAAAGCAAATGAATAATATGTGCGCAGTTCTACATGAATTTACTGTAATTTTTCACAGTTACCCAAATCTGCAGACTATCTTTGTAATTTAAATATTGACGCTTCCAGAAACTTAGCATTTTAAGACCATCATTGAAAACTCGATTTGGTGGAATAGAATCCAGTGATTCAGTGCCGGTGAGTCGACTAAATTGAACTTACAGTCTTGGATTTGTAAAACTACAAAATACAACCCTTAGAGGAAATTGGAGAGGGCAACTGACTACAAATCCCGATATTGCAGACGTGACATCAGACAATGGACAATCAAAGCCCGTCAGTATTGCCGATGATAAAGTGGATTTGGACCTTCTCGCCTCGATCTATGACCGCCTGGACACAGCCGTCTGGATTTTCGATTTCGATCTCAAACGGATCCTGTGGGCCAATGGAAAAACGCTTGAGGTGATGGACGCCTCCTCGTTGGCCGAACTTCAACTGCGCGACCTTGGGGCGGACATGTCTCCGTCGGTCGAAAAACGACTACGCCAGTACCGGCACGATTTCTGGAATCGAGACGTCAGTTTTTCCGAAATCTGGACGCTCTATCCCAAAGGTACTCCCAAAGTTCTGCAGATGGTGATGAGCGGTCTTCGCCTGAAAGACGGCCGTATGGCGCTCCTTTGCGAAGCCCGTGAGCACCATGAACAACAACCAGAAACACTGAGAAGCGCCGAAGCACTCCTTCACACGACAGTCATGATTTCGCTGTTCACCATGGATGGCCTGCCGCTTTATCGCAACACAGCCGCCCGCGCTGCATGTGTTTCTCTGGCTACCCGTTTCGAAGAGCAATTTGCAGATCCAAAAGACGCTCAAAAACTCCTCGAGCAGGTCGAGCGTGAACGGACATCAAAGCTTGTCGCCCGTATCAAGACGGGCGCGGGTACGAGATGGCATGAACTTACTATCCGTGCCTGCCATGACGCGGTAACCGGACAACCGGCCTATCTCGTCAGCGAAATCGATGTCACGGAACTGCACGAAACAAAGGAACGTGCCCAGTATCTTGCAAGCCATGACACGCTGACAGGACTGTCGAACCGAACCTACCTCAAGGAGCGGCTGACGCAGATCCTCAAAACTGCATCGGAAGCAAACCAGACCGCGACGCTTTATCTCGTCGATCTGGACGATTTCAAATTGGTCAACGATTCCATGGGGCATGCCGCAGGTGACGCCCTGTTGCAGCTGGTATCCGCCAAGCTGAAGGATCTCGCTTGCCCCGGTGATGTTGTTGCCCGACTCGGAGGTGACGAATTCCTGATCTGTCATCTGGAAAAGGAAGGATCTCAAAGCGACGACTGGTTCGGACAATCACTGCTGAACGCCTTCACACCACCACAGCTCATTGACGGCAAGGCTAAACATGTCGGCCTCAGCATCGGTTTTGCGCATTATCCGGAGGACGGTATCAAAATCGACCAATTGATGCGGCATGCAGATCTGGCGCTGTATCAGGCCAAGTCAAATCCGAGCACCAAATGCGTGCGCTACCATGAGCGCATGAAACGATTGCGGAACGAACATCTGGCAATTCGGAAGGATCTGGAGCAGGCGATCCGCGAGTATGAGTTCGTGCTTCATTATCAACCTGTTGCTTTTACCGGAAACGACCGGGTGGTAGCAGCAGAAGCGCTCATTCGCTGGCAACATCCGGAACAGGGGCTGATCCGCCCGGACCAGTTCGTTCCGATCGCCGAAGAAACCGGATTGATCAACGAAATCGGAGCCTGGGTCTGCCTTCAGGTGGCGCATATGCAGGCCCGCCTGCAAAAGCTCAAATATCCGGTAGGCCTGTCGCTGAATGTTTCGCCGCGCCAGCTTTCCGATCCGTTGTTCGTACCGTTGATGCAGTCGCTGCCGAGCGAAACCGGGTGCGACCCGAGCAAAATTTCCCTGGAAATCACCGAGACGGTTCTCTTGGGTGACATAGCCAATGCGCACGAGACTTTGGCCATCCTCAAGGAAACCGGCTATCAGATCGTCATTGACGACTTCGGCACCGGATATTCCAACCTTGCCTACCTTCACAATTACCCAATTGACGGTATCAAGATCGACCGGATGTTCGTGGAGGACATCACATCAGGAGGTGAAATCGTCAAGCTGATCCTGTCACTGGCAAAGGCACTTGGCGCCGATGTCGTCGCCGAGGGAGTGGAGACGATTGATCAGCGCTCCTGGCTCTCCAAAAACGGCTGCAATCTCTACCAGGGTTACCTCTATTCCAAGCCTGTGCCGGAAGACCGTTTCCTGTCCATGCTTCGCACGCAAATGGAACTTGCGGCTACGTAACCTTGGCGCGGGTTTTGAATTCCGGCCGGTTCCAGCTTTCCGTATCCAGGATTTCAGCCAGAATAGACACGGCGTCGATAACATCCTGATGCGACAGATATAGCGGCGTGAAACCGAACCGCATCACGTCGGGCGCACGAAAATCACCAATTACGCCACGGGCGATCAACGCCTGCATGACGGCATAT
>NZ_JAILWL010000143.1 GCF_025698965.1 Roseibium sp. | reverse complement strand
CCGCACTCCATCACCTTGCGGCCGGAGAAGTCTGGTCACCTGAGGAAATTACTGCCCGCCAGTCACTGATCCGCAGCAGTACGGCACATCTGCCGACACCCATGGAATGGGACATCGTCGAAAGCCTGCCGGTGTCGGAAGATATCAAACGTCAGACCGGTAAATGGCGGGAGCATGTTGAGGCGTACAAAACAAGCCTCTCGCACCTGGCGCAGGCCGGCATCAGAACCGTCTGTTACAATTTCATGCCTTTGCTGGACTGGACCCGCACGGACCTTGCATATGCAGTGAAGAGCAAGGCGACATGCATGCGCTTTGATATGATCGATTTTGCGATGTTCGATCTTTGCCTTTTGAAGCGCGAGGATGCGGCCGACAGTTTTCCTGACGACGTGATCGAGGCTGCGGACCAGCGGTTCCACGAAACGGATGATGCTTTCAAGGATGCGCTTCTTCGAAACATCATTTGCGGCCTGCCTGGCGGCAACGAGCAATTGACGCTGGACGATATCCGGGATCACCTGGCCGCATACAAACCATTCGATCATGATGCACTCTGCCGCTTTCAGTCGGACTTTCTGGAGCTGGTCGTCCCTCACGCCCAATCACTCGGGATCAGGCTTTGCTGCCATCCGGATGACCCGCCTTACAGCCTGTTGGGTCTGCCGCGCATCATGTCGACCGAGGCAGACTACGCACGTCTGGTCAGGGCAGTTGATTTGCCGGCAAACGGCATCACTCTTTGCGCGGGCTCCTTGAGTGCACGTGCCGACAACGACCTGCCAGGCATGATGCAACGTTTGGGCACACATGTGCACTTCCTGCATTTGCGCAACGTCAGGCGCGAGCATGACGGACTGTTCGGGTCCTTCCACGAGAGCGAACACTTGCACGGTGTGGTCGACATGCCGGCCCTGATCGCAGCCGTACTCGATGAGGAAGCGGACCGCCGAGCCAGCGGACGGGCGGATCATTCGATCCCCTTTCGTCCGGATCACGGTCAGGACATTCTCGATGACTTGTCCCGAAGCGCCCAGCCCGGCTATCCGGCAATTGGCAGACTGAAGGGCCTTGCGGAGTTGCGCGGTGTCATCGCGGGACTGTCTTTCGCGCGCTCCGGAAGTTCTGCGTGAACCTTTTCAGAGTTCATGAAAGGGATCTCGCGGCGAGAGACTATTCAGCAGCCTTGGCGGTCAGTTTGTTCAAAGCACCGGTCATTTTCTTGATGCTGGGGTGGTCTGCAGGCAGTCCGTGTTCGGCTGCAAGGGCGGCCGGCGCGCGATAGACGATCACCGTCCCGTCGCTGGTTTCGATCACGGCAACCCGGATCGGCAGATCGAGGCCAGCCTTCGGCGCGTCGCGAATAACCGGCGTGCCCAGTTGCGGGTTGCCGAAGATCACGACTTCGTTGGCCGGTATTTCCATGCCGACATTCTTACCGCCCAATGCGTGGTCGATACGGGCAAACACCTTGGCGCCCGCATTTTCAACGGCGGCAACCAGGTTGTCGGCTGTCTGAGTGACTGAATGCGGACTGGATACTTGAACAAGCTGGTCATCGGCAGCCTGTGCGAAGCCGAGAAACGAAGAGAGCGCGAAGGCGGAGAGCAACAATTTGGCGGCAGATCTGAACATGGAAATCTCCTTGGAATGTAACAAGCAATCGTAGCAGTTTCATTCACGGATTGCGGTTCGCATCGATCACAATTTGATGACAGGAGGGCAGCTCATTCAGGTCAAAATATGACGCTGAATTCTCTCTACTCCGGCTTGGCTCTCCTGACGATTTGCCGAATTGCGATCAGGCTGATGATCAGCCAGCAGCTTGCACGAAACGTCATCGCGACAACGGTGCGTGTCTCAAAGGCAGCGCCACTTGCGATGTGGAGACCGAGATAGGTGAAAACACCGAGAATTGCCAGAAAGAGCAGGACGGAGGCGATGACAGCCCATCGTTTTCGACGCCACAGACCGGCTCCAGTCAGGACATAGGCAAAGCCCGAAACGAAATTGAACCACAGCACGAATTGCACCACATCGCCGAATCTCTCCCTGATACCTTCACTGGAAAACAGTGCAATGCTTCCGGACAATACGGTCAGAATGCCGAAGATCACGGCAAAACCAGCTGCAAACTTAAGCGGATCGGATCTTTTGCCGGTCTGCGATGTCATGCTGTAACCCCGCTTACTGATAGAGCTTCTGCTCACGTTCATTCAGAAATTTCATGCTAGCGGGGGCAGGCTGTTTCTGCGAATTTCAGGCATGCGTCATAGCAGCGCGACCGAGATCGAAAAGAACCGGGGGACCAGTGATATACCCCCAACGCCTTCAAATAACTTGGAGTGTCTGGAGTTTCCATCCATGAAAACCATTGTCGCGACCATGGACATCGAAACCGGTGAAGAAACCGTGATCTTTACTTCCGAACACCATTTGGAGGCCCCGAACTGGACACCGGACGGAAAGATGCTTCTGGTGAATGGTGAAGGGCGCCTCTATCGACTTTCGTTTTCTGAACCGGTGCTGCAGGTAATCGATACGGGATTTGCTGACCGGCTCAACAACGACCACGGCATTTCACCAGACGGTACCCTGCTGGTCATCAGCGATGCTTCCAGAACCGATGAAAGTTGTATTTATACGGTGCCGGTCAACGGCGGCGCGCCCCAAAGGGTGACGGATAATGTTCCGTCCTACTGGCATGGCTGGTCACCGGACGGCAGCACGCTTGCCTATGTCGCAAGGCGTCCTGAAACAGAGGGGACGTTTCAGGTGTTCACCTGTCCGGTGAGCGGGGAAAGTGAAAACCAGATCACTGAAAATTTCGATCACTGCGATGGTCCGGACTTCACACCGGACGGTGCCTGGATATGGTTCAACGGTGAGCGGAGAGACGGTAAGGGCGGAAGCTCGGTTCAACTCTGGCGCATGCGCCCTGACGGCGCGAACTTGCAGCAGATGACCCGCGACAAACGGGTCAACTGGTTCCCGCATCCATCACCGGACGGTCGTTTCATTGCCTATCTCGCTTATGAGGCGGGCACAAGAGGACATCCGGCGAACCGGAATGTGGAACTGCGTCTCATGCCTGCGGAAGGTGGGTCTCCGCGAGTTCTTCTGTCCCTGTTCGGAGGGCAGGGGACAATCAATGTCCCCTCCTGGGCACCGGACAGCAGAAGGTTTGCCTATGTTCGCTATGAGCCCGAAGTTTAACCGGAATTGAAGGGACACCGGTCGGGCGAATGCCGGTGTCCCGCTGCAGTCGGGGAATTGTCAGGCGGTAAACAATCCCTCGCTGGTGAGCAGTTCTATGGCTGGTAGCAGGTCGGTCGGATCGACATCCGACGGAATGCCGTTGAGCTCGATCGTACCGGTCGGATGAGTGATCAACAGGTCGCCATCACCTGAATCTCCAAGTGTCACGGCGGCCTGCAATCCATCGGCAGGATCGGTGTCGAAGAACAGGAAGTCGGTAAACTGCAGACCCTCCTCGCCATTTGCTTCTGCGATCGCTGCAAGCACACCTGGATCGCCATCTCTCAGGTCCAGCACAAGCTTGTCCGAATTCGGGTTGAAGTCGGCAATGACATCGTTGCCTTCGCCTTCCCGGAACGGGTTGAAGACGAAGCAGTCGGCGCCTCGACCACCGACCAGGAAATCGTTTCCTTCTTCACCCTCAAGGGTGTCCTTGCCCCGGCCACCGTTCAGGTAATCGTTATCTTCGCCCCCTTTGAGCATGTCATGACCGCGGCCACCGTGAAGTGCGTCATTGCCCTTGCCTCCATCGAGCGAATCTTTACCGCGCCCGCCCTTCAGAAGATCCCAGCCGGATCCGCCTTCCAGAGTGTCGTGACCCCGGTCGCCTTTCAAAATGTCATTGCCTTCACCACCCTTGATCAGATCATTGCCACGACTCCCGTGAATGATGTCGTTGCCGCCAAGGCCATTGGCAATGTCGTCGCCGCGCCCGAGCGAAATGAAATCGAATGTTTCGGCGCCGACAACAATATCCTGGCCACGACCGGCAAAGGTGAAGCCACCGTCCGAAATGGTGATGTCGTAAGGCAGAAGCACGTTGTCGAGAACATGAACGATGCCGTTGGAGGCTTCAATCCCGTTTTCAGACCCTGCCGGGTTGGTGACATTCGGATCGGCAAAATCCGGATCCTTGTCGCGCAGGGTCAACCCGTTCGGCCGGATCGTGTCACCGGACAATGTGTCGATCGAATTCGAGTTGACGACTTCCTCGCCCGTGAGAGCTTCACCGGCGATATGGTAAGTCAGCACCGTTTTGAGAAAGTCCAACGGGCTGCTGGCCGGTGACAGCAATGCGGAAACGGCGAGAAGGGTTGCGACGGCCGCGTTTTCGTCATCGCCGACGGCTGGATTGAGAGCATTGGCGAGATTCAGGAAAGCCTGGTCGGTGGGAGCGAACACGGTCAGTTCAGCTTCCTCGTTTCCTGCCGCGTCGACAAGGTCGGGAAACAGACCGAGCGCTGCTCCGAGAATGTCGAAGTCGCCCTTTGTGTCACCATCCAGATCAGGGTTACTCAGTGCTATGTCAAGAATAGTATTTGCAGGCATACCTTACCTCCCGTGACGTCCCCCAACGCAGCTGACTACGGTGGCCGGGCAAAGCGGATTGGTGACGGTTCCTGCGAAAACAAACTTGCATTTTTGCCAATATGAACAAGGTGCAGCCCACCTGGAATCCGTAACTGTCAAAAACACTCAATTGATCAGGCACTTGTCCGATGGTGCTTCCGGGTCCTTTGAAGATCAGGAAATCCCTGCATCAAACGGGGTAAAACTATCTGTCGATTTTTGCGATTTTGATGGTGCAATGTCATTTTTGACAAGGTCTTGGCAACATCTGCCACCATCAGGTTTGACCGGTTTGCAGGAGATCGGCCAACCGTTTCATTTCATGGAATGGGACTGCCTTCGGATGTCCGGAATGCAGGTTGCCGGAAAGAAACTGAAACGCTCTCATTCCGGCGGCAAGGGCCGCGTCGACACCGATGTCACTGTCTTCCACGACTGTGCAATGATGTGGTTGGAACCCCATCTCATTCGCCGCATATAAAAACAGTCCCGGATCCGGTTTCCAGCAGCCGACATCATATGAGCTGAAAACATCGTCACCGAAATGGTGCGCGAGACCGCTGACCTGAAGCGCTTGTCTGATTTTCGCAGGTGGCCCGCTGGAGGCAATGCATATGGGGAGGTCCAGATCATCCAGCATCTTGGATGCACCTGGGATCGGCTTCAAACTGGAGGCAAAGAGTTCCGAGACGTGTGCCCTGTAGATACGCTCGAAGTCCTTCGGCAGGGGAGCGCCCAGGTGCTGTGCAAGATCGGCAAGAATAATGGCCAGTTTCCTGCCGCGATAGCGCTCGACCAGCTTGTCCAGAGGAACCGTGAGCTCCGGCAACAAATCGAGGAATGCCTGATTGCAAAGGGCTTCGCTGTCGACAAGCGTACCGTCGAGATCGAAGATGACGCAGATATCTGCCATGTCACGGTCATCTGCCTCTGATTTCAGGCCATTGGGATCTGCATGTCACAGCGTCCTGTTGTGACCCGTACCAAGACTGTAGCGCCGGATCACGCCCCTTCCGACAACCCGTCAAATGCCGCCAGTGCTTCGGCTCCGTAAATCATGGACGGTCCACCTCCCATATACATGGAGACGCCGATCACTTCGAGAATTTCTTCCCGGGTGGCGCCCAGCTTGGCTGCGGCACGGGCATGATAAGCAAGACAGCCGTCGCAACGGGCCGTGATGCCGATTGCCAGTGCGATCAGTTCCTTGGTCTTGGCGTCGATTGCCCCGGCTTTCATTGCGCCTGCCGCCAAGGCCCCAAACCCCTTTGCGGCATCGGGTGCGCCTTTTCTGACCTCAGCCATTCGGTTGTCGGTCTGTGCGATGAATGCTTCCCAATCGGCGACGGCCATTGTGATTCTCCTTGTGCGTGCGCCGCACCCTAAGGAGGGCGGAAAGGTGAAGCGTTGATGTGCGTCAACGAGGGAAGGGAAAGGAGCGCAGAGATGACTTTTTCCCACCCGGGACAAAATGTCCGGAGTGCAGCAAATGTTCGCCATAATTTGTTCAATCGAAGCGTGCCTTATGTCGCTTGTATGAGCCACCGTTTCCAACGTCAGCCGCTGCTGACGAGCTTAAAGGGGGAGAAACGCCTCATGAATAAGTCAGCCCTTGCCGCGACCGTTGCAGGGTTTGCCCTGATCTCCGGCAGCCCGGTGCAGGCCGCCGTTCAGGAGGCCGTGGACGCTTGCATCGACAAGTTGCGGGCGGAAGGCAGCCCCGACAGTAAGGCAGGCACGGTTTTGAGTTCCGAGTTCTCCGAAGCAGGTACGTTGGTCATGTTGAAGGATCGTGGCGGCACTGTCTGGCGCTGCATTGCATATTCCGATGGCACGGTTGGCGAACTCTCGGTTGCCGACCCGGCAGATGATGGCGGCGGGGCGATGGATGGCGCCGATACGTCGGCTGCGACGTCAACCGAAACTGCGCCGGCAGCGACCACAACAGAGGGAACCCAGCGGATCAGTTTTGCCTCTGGCACATCAGGTGCGGTTGTCGATGTCCATCTGAAGTCCGGCGACGCGATGAACTATCTTCTAGAGGCAAGGGACGGACAGTTTCTGGATGTCAAACTGGAGACCGACAGCCGCTCACTCTTCTACATGATCTATGTGCCGGACGGCGGCATCCTTTATGAAAGTTCCCAGGCCGGTAACACGTATCGCGGTCAGCTTTATGAGACCGGCGATCACCGGATCGAGGTTTTCTATAATGGCGATGTCGGCACGGAAGGCATGGGACGCCTGACGATCGGGATTGAATGAGTGTGCGGGTCCGACCGGTTGATCACCGGCCGGACGGCAATATCAGGCAGCCTTTGAGCCGCCGGTGTTCAGCTTGAGCAGATTATCCATGCCGAAGCTGGAGAAAAGGGCTTCCGTGACCTTTTCCGCATGTTCGTTGTAAGGCTTGATCGGATCCGACATGCCGCTTCGATCCACTTCCGTCCGGAACGGCCGCGTGCCCGGTGCCTTGCTGATGACATCTACAACCGCATCGGCGACGAGTTGCGGGGTTTGAAGCGGGTTGGCGGCAAGAGATTTGCCCATTTCCTCAAGCATGTTTTCCGGTGCGGCTGCCATGTCGCCATATCCCGAATCGCGGTCGCGGGACGAAGGCCGGATCAGGTTGCCGAAGAAGTTTGTCGGAAAGCCACCCGGTTCAATGACCGCAACGTCCACTCCAAACTGGCTGAGTTCGACGCGGTAATTCTCGCTGAGAGCCTCAACCGCCCATTTGGCGGCATTGTATGGTCCAAGAAACGGAATGGTAACCCGGCCCAGCAAACTGGTGACATTGAGGACGAGGCCGGAGCCGCGGGCCCGCATCTGTGGCAGGACGGCGCGAGTCATCCGCTGGACGCCGAAGACATTGATATCAAAGATGCGGCGGAAGTCCTCGGCGGAGAAGTTTTCCTGCAATCCGTGGGCGCCCGCTCCGGCGTTGTTGATCAGGACGTCGATGCTGCCCAGGGCGGTCTCGGCAGCCGCGACGCCCGCCTCGACAGAAGCGTCGTCGGTCACGTCGATATCCACGATCTCGACACCCAGTTTGCGCAAAGAGGCTGCAGTTTCCGCATTGCGCCGTTCCGGATCGCGGACAGTTCCCGCAACGCGGTGACCTGCCTTGACGAGGTCCGTAACGATCAGATTGCCAAATCCGCTGCTGGCGCCGGTAACCAGAATATTCATGTCTTTGTCTCCAGTTCGGGACCCGGCGTGACGGGTCCGTTTGTGATGAGGCGAAGATATGACTTGTGCGCAATGTGCAACAGAGGTAGAAAATTGAACTTATGGTTCACGATTTTAGAACAATTGGCCTGCCGGCCATGCTTAGTTTTCACACCGTTGCACGGCTTGGCGGGATCAGTGCTGCGGCAGACCATCTCAGCCTCGCCAAATCCGGTGTAAGTCGCCATGTTTCCCAGCTGGAAACCCATTTCGGAATCCAGCTTCTCGAACGGGGTGGGCGTTCCGTCAAACTGACACCGATAGGCATACGCCTTGACCATCGTATCCGCTCGATACTGGCGGAGGTCGACCTGCTGGACGACATAGCGCGCGAGGAGGGCGCAGGTATTTCTGGGCAGGTGACGATTACAACCACACCGGATTTCGGCAGGCTGGTCGCTTCCACACTGTTTCCCGCAGCATGCAAAAGGCACCCGGATCTTTCCCTGGTAATGCGAACGGCCTATGCCTTTGAAGACATGCAGGACCCGAGCACCGACATCGCGTTTCGGATCGGACTGTTCAAGGACGATCGGCTTGTGGTTCGCGAGTTGGGAGCCTTCCGGTTTTTTCTGGTAGCTTCACCGGAACTTGCGCGTACGAGAATGCTCACCCGTCCGGAAGATCTGGCAGATTTGCCCTGTCTTACTTTTCGTGCCGACAGACCGCGGTCGACATGGACCTTCCATGCACCTGACGACCAGGCGACAGTGGAGGTCGCGGGGCCGATTGCGGTGCAAAGTTTCGACATTCTTTTACAGCTTGCCATCGCCGGTGAGGGATATGCTCTTCTGCCTGAAATCATGCTGGGAGACGCGCTTGAAAGCGGTGCATTGGTCAGGTGCCTGCCGGACCATGCCTCTCGCCCTTATCCGGTATTTCTGACCTACCGGCCGGGAGCCCGGCGCGTTGCGCGGGTCGATGCAACGGTTGCCCTGGCTGAAGAGCTTATTCCGCTTCGCCTATCTGATCGAAGGCTCTGAGAAGCGCTGGGCATTCCTCAAAATCGGAACAGGAGCGGTGTCACCAGCACAGTCGTCAGTCCGACAAGCAGTGTCAGCGGCACACCCAGTTTGAGGAAGTCGGAAAAGGCGTAGTTGCCCGGTGTGACGACGAGCGTGACCACCGGTGTCGAGACCGGGGTTGAAAAGGCCGCGGAGGCTGCGATCAAGACGGTGATCGCAAGAGGATAGGGCGATACTTGCAGGGCTTCAGCCGCCGTGATGGCGATCGGGGCGACCAGAACAGCGGAAGCGGTGTTGGACAGGACCAGGCCCAGAGCGGCCGTCAGCAGAAACAGTGCCGCCATCATCACCCGCGGATTTGCCTCGCCGACGAGATGAAGCAGTTGCTCCACGATCAGGGCCGAGCCTCCGGTAATTTCCAGGGCATTGGCCAGCGGAAGCATACCGGCGATCAGAACCAGGGTCGTTAGGCTCACCGAGCGATAGGCGTCCTCTGCATCCATGGTTCGGAACAGAACCGCCGCGACGGCGGCCATCAGAACCGCAACGGTCACCGGCACGATATTGAGGGCACTCAAAACGACCATCCCGGCGAGGATCGCAATCGCAACAGAAAACTTGGACAGCATCGGCACGGTGTCTTCGCGTTCCTTCGGGTAGGAGAGAAGAACGAAATC
This sequence comes from Roseibium sp., assembly GCF_025698965.1. Classification (GTDB taxonomy): domain Bacteria; phylum Pseudomonadota; class Alphaproteobacteria; order Rhizobiales; family Stappiaceae; genus Roseibium. Next base: position 3,645 of record NZ_JAILWL010000143.1, on the reverse strand, counting down.
GTCTCGTTGATCCAGAAGGTTGTCGAGTTCCTCCCAGGGACCGAGCACTAGGAGCCGGTCTCCCTCCTTCAGCCGAGTGCCTTCCATATCGGTCTGAGGGTCGCCATTTCGTAACAGCCCGATGGCCTCAAGTTCCCGGACATCGTGGGAAAGTGCTTCATTGGCGGTTTCGCCGATCACGGAGGCTTCGGGATGCACCATCACATCCGCCATTCCGAGGCAGTCTCTCCAATCTTCGACGCGGGCACCGTTTACTGCCCGCCGGGTGAAGTCGGCACGCGACGCAATCTGGTCCAGGACTTCAATCGGTCCTGTGACCAGGACGACATCGCCTTTCATCAGCTCCATGCCATCCTTGAACAGCACCGTTTCTCGCTGACGGTTCGCACCGCGCCGCCGCCGCGCCACGAACTTGGCGCCTTCGGCAGTCAGTTGCCGGATGGTTTCCAGCGAGACGGAGCCTCCGATCAGGAAATCGTTGACCTCACCCTGCATTTGAAATGCCATCCACATGTCCGCCGCAGTGCGGGTTGCGCGCCGTTTGTTGGGTTTGGCGGTGGAAGGTTTCGCCCCCAAAAGGCTGCGTCCCCAGAAGAGCATGTAGGCAATCGTGACGACCAGGATCAGCATCCCGATCGGGAAGAAGGAGAAGAAGCCCAGGGGCTGATAACCCTGTGCAACGAGTTCGTCGCTCACAACCAGGTTCGGCGTCGTTGCAATCAGGGTCAGCATGCCGCTGATCAGGGCGGCATAGGACATCGGTAGCAGAAGGCGGGATTTGTTGAGGCCGGTATCTGCCGCAATTTTCAGAACGATCGGAATAAAGATCGCCACCACGGCGGTGGAACTCATCACGCTTCCAAGAATTGCCGAGCTGACCATCAGGAGAACCGTGAGCCGGGTTTCGTTCGACCCGCCCTTCTGCAGGATCAGATCGCCGACATATCTGGCGACACCTGTTCTTTGCAGCATCTCACCGACAACGAGGAGGCAGGCGACCAGGATGACCACCGAGCTGCCGAACCCTGAAAGTGCTTGTCCGACGGTCAGGATGTTGCCGAGAATCAGCGCCAGAACCACCAGAAGGGCGACCAGATCGTAGCGAACACGATTGCTCGCCATCAGGACGGCAGCAACCCCAATCACTCCAAAAACGAATAGAATATCGTGTGACATGGCATGAAGTTCCGGTTCGAAAGAAGAATAGGCAACTGAAACCGAACGAATTCTGTGCCAAATGAAATCGAAAACCGGAAAAGAGTACAATGTTCTTTGCAAAAGCCCAAAATCCCCGAACCCTGCTTGTGGTAAGCGGGAACCGGTCTTGGTAGAATAAACAAGTGTCTGCAGTTGTTGAGCGTAAAGCTGGCTGCACATACCGCCGAGTGGCCAATAAGCAACGATTTTCTGGATGGAAATGTCAAAAGAAACAGACGACTTTGAAGAGCTGGTGGAAAAACTCAGCCAGGAAATCTACAGCGGCGCGCTCCGACCCGGCGAATGGCTCAAGCAGATCGATGTCGTCAAACGGCATGATGCCAAGCCTTTTTCCGCTAGAAAGGCCTTTCAGCGGTTACAGGAAAAAGGCCTCGCCGAATACGAAAAGAACCGGGGATACAAAGTCGCACACCCGTCCGAAACCGAACTGCGGCAGGTGAAGGAAATCCGGTGCATCCTGGAGGTTGGAGCAACGGAGGACATTCTGCGCAACATGAAGAAGCGCACGCTCCAGTCTCTTCGGAAACTGGCAGAAGAATTTGACGAGGCAATCGAGACAGGGTCGAAGGAAGACCTTCGAAACATCAATTTTGCATTCCACGACAAGATGGTTCGGCAGTGCGGCAATCCCATGCTGGCAGACATGATTGACGAATTGCGTAAAAGGCAGATCCCGGGCACTCGTGATGTCTGGAGCACGGTGCGTCAGATGCGCGTGAGCGCCCAGGAACATTTCGACATGCTCGATGCGATAGAAGCCGACGACCTATCAAGGTTCCGTGATGTCGTGCATCATCACATCATCAAGGACATTGAAAACACCCTGCCTTTGCGCGCCCGCAAACCCAGCCAGCGGACGGCCTGACACGCTGCCCGTCAGGAAACCAGCTGCAGGGCCGAAGGCGGCACGTGGAAGTGGGCATATTCGTAATGCGGAGGCGCAGCGCTGTACAGCCGGACGACTGAATCATCGACGCAGACCGATATCTGATACCGGTCACCGAAATAGGCTGTATCGATGATCTTGCCGCGCAGGACGTTGACGTTCTCGTCCGTAGTGCCTGAATTCGTTACCGACACAACGCATTCCGGACGAAAGAACGCCATCAGATCCCCGGTTCCAACTTTTTTGTTTTCATCTGGCTGTTTGATCAGCAGAGATTGGCCGTCCCGTAATCGGATTTCGATATTCGTGTCGCCGGACCGGATGAATTGCCCATTCAGGAAATTGCTGGTCCCGATGAATTCGGCAATGAAGGACGTTGCCGGCTTGTTGTATATTTCGTGCGGGGTACCGAGTTGAACAAGTCGGCCCTTGTCCATCACTGCGATACGGTCCGAGAGGCTCAAGGCCTCGGTCTGGTCATGAGTAACATAAAGTGTTGTGAGCCCAAGCCGAATGTGAAGCTCCTTGAGCCATTGACGAGCGCGGTCGCGTATCTGTGCATCAAGATTGGAAAGAGGCTCGTCGAGCAGCAGGATGCGGGGTTGGTAGACAATCGCGCGTGCCAGCGCGACCCGTTGCTGCTGTCCGCCGGAAAGCTGCGATGGATATCTTTCGGAAAGCTTGTCCAGCTCGACGAGATTCAGCGCCTCTTCAATGCGCCTTGACCGTTCGGCCTTTGGGATCTTCCTGAGTTTCAGGGGAAATTCCAGGTTCTGGTGAACGGTCATGTGCGGCCACAGGGCATAGGACTGAAACACCAGTCCGCAGTTTCTCGCTTCCGGCGGGAGGTAGGTTCCGTCGCTGCCGTCAAAATAGGGTGTGCTGCCGGCAATGATCCGGCCTTCGCTTGGTCGGTCCAGACCGGCAATGGCAGCAAGGGTCGTCGACTTGCCGCATCCCGAGGGACCAAGCAGGGTCAGGAATTCGCCTGAAGAAGCGGTGAAATTTATGTCTTCTATCGCGGCAATGCCGCCGTAGCGTTTGGTCAGGTTTTTTACAATCAGATCAGCCATAGATGTTCACCTTGAAGATGCGACGCGCCGCAGTGACGAAGATTATTGTTGTGACGATTTGAATTGTTGCGAATGCCGCCACCAGTCCGGTATCGCCTGCACCCCACAGGAACAGCATCATCGTTCCCATGACTTCGCTTCCTGGAGAAAAAAGGAAAAGTGCTGTCACGTATGTCTTGAGATGGATGATGAACAGCAGGGCGAAGCACCCGAACAGCGTCGGTTTCAGGATCGGAAGGATGATCCGGGTTGCGGCAATCCACCAGCTGGATCCGCTGACGCGCGCGCTTTTGTCGAGATCGGTGTTTATCTGCATCAATGCAGGCAGGATCAGGCTGATGCCGATAGGAATGGATGTCATCGTATAGGCAAAACCCAGGATCCAGACCGTACCGCGCATCCATTCCAGTGGCGGGAGCACGGCTGCCGCGAACAAAACACCGAGGCCTGCGATAATGCCGGGAACGG
>NZ_JAILWL010000142.1 GCF_025698965.1 Roseibium sp. | reverse complement strand
CAACCGCATTGCCGCCGGTACCACGCCAGAATCCGGACAATGAGCTGGCCACGAATTCAATTTCCAAATCTGCGTTGCTGCAGGCTGCACAGGCAGAAGCCTTGAAACTTGGCAACACGCCTTCAGGATCAGCACCTGTTGACCAGCCAACATCTATAAAAGTAGCGACCGTGAAAATCGAAACGATCCCTGCTGCCGCGGTCGATACGAGCGCGCCGAGTTCAGGTGCTGCGTCGGTATTGCCTGTCGAAGACAAGGACGACACGGTGACCGTTGCGACCAGTGATACACCGGATATTGAGCCGGGCTGGCAGGTTCAGATCGCCGCCGCGGAGACCGAAGGTCAGGCCATCACCATGTTGAAGAAGGCAAAGACCAAAACCGGCTCTGCGCTGCGCGGCCATTCCCCGTACACAGAACCAGTCGAAGCCAATGGACAGACCCTTTACCGGGCGCGTTTCGTAGGTTTCGAAACAAAGACCGCAGCCTGGAATGCCTGCAAAACCCTAAAACGGGCGAAATTCGCCTGCTTCGCCATCTATCAGTAACTGCGTAACGGATGTCGTCAATGTCTTCTGAGAAGCGTGTCTTTAGCCTCGTTGATTTTCGCCGCGAGGAAACCGGAGCCTCCATGATCGGGATGAACCCGCATCATAAGCCTGCGATGCGCGGCTCTGACTTCCGCGTCCCCGGCATCGGGAGAAAGCCCCAGGATCTGGTAGGCCTCCTCATCTGTCATGGGGCCCGCGCTCGTCGCGCTTCCCTGCCCCTCTGTTCCATCCGACTGGAAGTGTTCACGCCATCCGGCAAGCCGGCGGTCGAGATAAGCTTCGACTAGTTTGCGGCTCTGGTCATCCTGACCTGTTTCCTGCCAGAATGCATGCAGTTCCTCGTTGCTCAACTCATCAAGCCTGCGGCCGTGAAAGCCGCCGGTAAGCACGGTTCCGGTCATAGCCCCTGAATCGTGATCCAGTTCCATCTCCACCATTGCCGTTCTGACCCTCGATCGCTGCCCGGCTGACTTCCTGGGTTGATAGCCGGACAGTTTTCGAAATCCAGCCGCGCCTAAAAGCGATAGCCCGATCCCGAAGATCGGAATCGCAAATCCGATCCGTCCGCCAAAGGCAAAGATCGCTGCGATCGCGATCAGAAGTATCCCGCCATAAATCCTCAGACTCTGAGCGAGCGCGGCCGGATTGGCCTGTACGAAACTCCGTCCCGCCAACAGTAGGGTCAGGAGCAGGATCAGTCCGATCAGTAAATAGATCATTTGGCCGATTTTAATTGTTCCAACAGCAGGCGGGCGCCTCGCCCACCTTTTTTCTCTAGCGCCTGCAAAGCCGTGTGGCCACCGCTTGCGAAAACGGCCACTGCTTTCAGAAGCTCTGCAAGTTGTTGCGCTGAGCCTGCGTCAAATGGGCAATAAACCCCGTTCGTCAGTCTGGCCATTTCACGAAAGGCTTGCTCCGCTACCGTATCCCGTCCTTCTTGGAACAGAAACATCGGAACGCCTCTCAAACCAAGTTCCCCGGCTTTGTCGCACAAGATATCGACGTCCTCCTCCATGCAATCACCTACATAGACAAGAGCGGCGATTTTTTCCTTGTCAGCGGTCGCAAGCGCAGCGGTCAACACCTTGCGAATCTGGGTTCGTCCCCCCTGGCAGGCTATTCGCCCCATTGCGTTCGCCAGCTCCTCACCATGTTCAAACCAGCGAGAGGATTTGCATTCGCCGAAGCCACGAAAATATACAAGCTTGATTTTCAGGCCGCCGATTTTCCCGGCTTCCTGAAACATTTCCGCCTGGATATGGCACGCCTGGTCCCAGGTCGGTTGCCGGCTCATTGTCGCATCAAGCGCAAAGATCAGCCTACCACCGCTTCCCGGTTGGGCTTTGAGTTCCTTTGCCTTTTCCAGAAATGCGGAGATATCAGAGGCAGCAGAAGGTACCTTGGTCGTTTGATGGACCAGGCCGTCCTTCTTGGTGCCACTGGTTTTTGCCATCCTGAATCCTTCCTGCCCGTTGCTGATAATCAAATTGGGACCGTCAACGCAATTTGGCAAGTTCGAGAATGCAACCCATTCGCTCCACATGTTGGAACGGTAACTCTTTGCGTAACCGTCAAGAAGTTAAAGCAGGCAAAGTTCGGTGAGGTCGCGGCGCATTGTATCAGGCATGGAAGCCATTTCCCCTGCAACACGAATATCGGCGGGAGCTTCATCCACCTTGAGGTAGCGCCATCCCTGAAAGGGTCGCTTTGGCTGATAGCGGGTCAAAATAAGCCGAGGCTCCATGACAAGATCGCAACGCTTGATACCGGCATCGTCCGTAAATGGTCTGATGTCGAGCAGGTGTTGGCGGGCTTGTATCTTGCCTTTGATGACCCAGTAGAGAGAGCCTCCATCCAGGAGTTCGTCTTTTCGTGTCGGAACCATGCGTGTCGTGTGCGTCGTGTGCTCGGGTAGACCGGCCAGTTTTGCCTGTTCGATGCGGTAATCAATCCAGGCCTGCAAGGACTCGGCGCTGTCGGCGCCTACGCATAATTTTACAAGATGCAACGTCATCCCCTTGACGTAGCAGTCCTGTCGGTAAGGTCAAGCGACCTGCCATAAACGCCGGTGGATTGTGATGGTCCGATATCAGCTTGATCTTGCACCTTACCCTCGAAAGGAGTTCTCTTAAGAGATGGATGTGTTTGTAACCGGTGGGACCGGCAGCATTGGTGCCGCTGTTGTAAAAAAGCTGCTTCAGGAAGATGGCCGCGTCATAGGTCTGGCGCGATCCGACACCGCCTCGGAAAAACTGAGAGCTCTGGGAGCAAGCGCTTTTCCAGGAGATTTGCGCAATCCGGACAGCTGGGTCGAACGCGCTGCGTCCTGCGACGCGGTCGTTCACATGGGCGCGACTTTCTCGGAAGATATGGGGCGGATCGACCGCCGGAGTATGCTGGGGTTGAAACAGGCCGCCAAACACCGAAAACAACCTTTGAAGGTCGTTTATACCGGCGGCATCTGGCTCTATCCGTCTTCCAGGAACGGCCAGCTCATAACCGAAAAAACTCCGTTTGCGCCGCTACCGGCATTTCGTTTCATGGCCGAGACAATCCGGACATTGTCCCATGGGACAGACATGAACCTGACCGTTGTCCACCCCGCCCTGGTTTGCAGTCGCGAGATTGGGCCGATTGCGGCCATGACCAAGGCACTCCAGTCAGAACAACCCTTCGAGACCCGTGCGACACCTGACACCGTCTGGCCATTGGTTGAGACCAACGACCTCGCTTCGCTCTACCTTCTCGCACTCAAGCAGGCACGCTTCAGGCTCACGTTGATTGCCAGCAGCATCCCCGGAATATCGGTGGGACATCTGGCGTCGCACATTTCAGCAAGACACGGCAAGTTGCTTGATGTTGTGTCCGTTGCTGCGCCATCAGATACCAACCCGGATACCGACTGGAGCGCCGGCTACACCTTGTCACAAACGGTCGACACATCCCATGCACAACGGGTCACCGGCTGGAGACCGGAATTATCCGCAATCGAGGACCTCGTTGTCACCTTGTCCAGATAATTTCGGATTGCAATTGCCGGTCCTCATCCCCTGAACTTCTCCGCTCGATCAAAGACTTTCTAAAGCTTTGACTGATAATACTCAGCGGAATTTTGTACCGGGATTAAATCATGCCGAGAGCGATTGCAGCTTTTTTGACTATTCTCTTTCTATCGGCACCGGTTTCATCTAACGAACGTTTTCCAAATGGCAGTTTTCATGTGATCAACACTGCCGGTTTCGTTCAGGCAAACGGTGAACGGCACTCAATCAGGCGTGACCTGGATGTTGGCGTTGCGGAAATCCAGCGGGTTTCGGACAACCGTCTGCAAATCCACGTCAATGGCGTGAAAATCGAGCTGTTTCCGGTTGAAAACGGTCTGGCTGCTCTGGAATGGGATACCAGAGGCACGAACTTGCTGCACGGGGCAGACCTTCAAGCCTTGATGAATGCTCCTGATCGGTCGCAAATTCCCGTTTGGGGAGCCGATGTCGACTGGCCGGACAGCAGTTTCGCAAGGTTGGTGCTTTTTCCGCTCGGCACAAACGCATATGCGGGATTTCTGATCAGTCAGCCACCGGGCAAAACTGTCGTTCGGCAGATGGAATTTCGGCAGATTTTTGGACCATCGAACCGGCCGTTGTCGCCGGCGCGGTCGCATATGACCAGGAAAAACTGATCTATGGAAACACAAAAGGCGCAGCCTCACGCTGCGCCCTTTAAATGAAAACGTCCCACTGAAACTACTTTGCAGCGGCGACGGCTTGTTGTGCGCTCTCAACGTCGTTGAACAGCAATACCATCGTCAATGCGATGCCAACTGCAGCGACAGTCCAAAGAGTGACGCTCCAACAAGATTTCTGCACGTTTTCGTCCATAAAGCCCTACACTTTAGTTATGCGGCACCATCCCCTGCGAAGTGAAATATGGCGCCATTGGGGCGAGGAGGTAAACGATAGATTACCATTTCGCAAGCGCAAAAAGTGTGCATCAGATCCCGCATTTTTGCAGAGCTTTAAATCCATTCGATTTTTCAGGTACTTATCGTTAACAAATGAGGTGTTTAGTGGCACATGACAATCTCTGCTAAGAGACTGATACGTCGGATTCGGCTCTTTCAACTCGTGAAAGGTGTGCAATGCAGTCTCTTTCTCCTCTCGATTTCGCTGCGGCCGTCTGGTTCCTTTTTGCCTGGTTCGGGTTCAATTTGTTGATTGATGTCAGTCCGTTACGCAAAAAAACACTGTCATACGCCATGGATGACTATCGAAAGGGCTGGATGATGTCCATGTGTCTCCGGGATGTGCGTATCATGGACACGGCGATAATGTCCGGACTGCAACAGGGCACGGCGTTTTTCGCCTCGACGTCCCTTATTGCGATCGGTGGCGGCTTCGCGCTTCTGGATGCGACAGAGCGGATCCTTCAGGTTGCCGGAGACCTGGCCATCCCTGTCGCTCACAGCCGGGCGCTTTGGGAAATCAAGGTGTTGGGCCTGATGCTAATTTTTGCCTACGGCTTCTTCAAATTCGGATGGGCTTACCGACTGTTCAACTACGCGAGCATCATCATGGGAGCCGTCCCGGATACCGGACGCGCCTCGGAAAGCGACATCAGGAAAATGGCGTTACAGGCCGGTGAGCTCAATGTTCTCGCCGGCCGGCATTTCAATCGCGGGCAACGGGCATTTTTCTTTGCAATCGGATTTCTCGGCTGGTTTGCCGGCCCTTACGTGTTTGCAGTCACCACTCTTGCAGTTTTGATTGTTCTGATCCGGCGTCAGTTCGCCTCAAGGGCCAGAGCTGCCGTCTTGTCGGGGCAATATCCGAATTTGGAATCACCTGACAGATCCGGCGAATACACGGCAACCGGATCGTCAAATCCCTTGACGTGATAACGACCATAAAGGCCGGATCGACATCCCATGATTTCCGACAAGGCGTCAGAAACGAGAACTTGTCGCTCCAGATCCTTTGCGAGTTCCGCAATTCGGGACGCAAGATTTACAACGGGCCCTACCACCGTGAAGTCCAGACGGGTTTCGCTACCAACATTTCCGTAAAAGACATCACCGGCATGCAACGCGATGCCAACACTCATGTCTGGTGTTGCGGCACAATGATTGGAGCTGTTGATGGTCTTGATCCGGTCCAGTGTATCACGGGCCGCAAGGAGAGCTCGCATGGCAGCGTCCTTCGCCTCTGCCTCCGTTTGATACGGAAAGATGGCCATTACCTCGTCGCCAATGAATTTCAGGACTTCACCGCCATGCGCTTCGACGGCAGCTGTCATGGCCCCGAAGTACTTGTTCAGGAAAACAATGATCTTGTCCGCCGGCAATGTGTTGGAAAGCCTGGTGAATCCGCGAATATCCGCAAAACTGACAACAGCCTTGATCCACTCCCCCTCGCCGCGCGCCGTGGCGCCGTCCAGCACTCTCAATCCGGCTCGCGGCCCGACATATGTATTCAAAACCGTTTCGGCTGTGCGGCGAAGTGTTTTCAACTCGCAAACGAGCGCCAGAGGTCGGATCAGAGATTCAAAAACACTGATATGGGACCCGAGAAAGCCACCCGGTGCCTTGGTCGCGAAACTGGCGACTTTGACCGAACCGTCGGAAAACAGCATCGGCAGAGAGACATAGTCCGTGTAGCCTTCGTCACGCAGTTCAACCGTGATCGGAAACTCTTCGGCCGCTTCGGGATGTTTACTCATCGCGACCCGCACGGGTTTCAATGTGTCCTGCACACGTTTGACCGGGCTTGTCAGATACCCCTCTTCCGAACTGTTGTCGGATGTGTACAGACGCAATTCACGCGTGCCGTCGCTTGCCCAGAGAGACTGCTCGGCGCGAACATTCGGATGCACCACCCATATACCAGTGCTCGCCCGATCGACCGGAACGTTTCCGGCACGCAGGCGTTCCGCCATTTCACTGACAATCTCCAGCGTTCCCTCCAGCTGAGAGGCGTCGCTGTAAAGCCATTGCACCACGTCTGCCGCAACAATCGGCGCTTCCAGGACCATCTGCCCACGTCCTTTCAAATCCCTGAGACTGCTAACATATGGTGCGGCGCAACGATCTGTAAAAGAGGCAAAATTTAAAAACCGCAGCTTAGACGGAAGCAATTTTCCGGTTTCAAGGCGCCGGAAAAATTTCTGTGCTGCGACCGCTGACCCAATAGGCAATGAGACCGACCCATTCCTTGAATGCGACGTCAAATCGGCGCAAGCCTTTTGAAGCACCGCTAAAACCAAGTGTCTTGTCTTCAGCGCCCCGTGTTCTGAAATCAACCGGATAGGCCGTCACCCCGGACCAACCTGCCTTTTCAAACACTCCCATTGAGCGCGGCATATGATATGCGGAAGTCACCAGAAGCCATTTTTGCCCGGGTTTTGGATCGACGAGCTCCTTGGTAAAAACCGCGTTTTCCCAGGTGTTGCGTGAGACATCTTCCAAAATCACCCGTTCCGACGAAATACCGAAATCCTCAAACAGACGAGCCGCTCCTTCTGCCTCTGTAGCTTGCGCGGGAACGATGACACCACGCCCGCCCGTGTGAATCACCTTTGCATCGGGCAACCGGTCGGCAAGACGCGCGGTGATCGTGATCCTTTCGCCAGACGTCGTTAGCGCCGTATCGCCGCGTCCTCCGGTGACGATGGTATCAACAGCTCCTCCAAGAACGATGATACCGTCATAGCCGACGAGTGTTTCGGGTCTTGGAAATCGCTCTTCCAGCGGCAGAATCAGCCAGTTCGCGACAGGAGAAAATCCGCAGACCAAAAGTCCAATCGCGCCAATCCACGCAATACGGGTCCCGGATTTCCGCCACCTTTCTCCAAGCCCGAGAATCAGTCCGAGAACCACAAGGGCGATTAGAAAATTGGAAGGCTGAATGAAAAAATAACCGATCTTGGCAACATAAAAAAACATGGGTTAATCCTGCCGAATGACCCGCTTTGCCACAATCAGGCACGCTTTTGGCCACACTTCAAAAACGTTCGGAAATCTCAACATATCCGGTCGAAAGCACTTTTTTCAACAGGACTGTTACCGTGCAATCCGCCATCGCTCAAGGCCGATTGCTTATTCTTCAAAAAAGCTCGCGTGATGAAACTGCAGGCTCGTGGTTCGCTCTGTTTCCACCAGAAGGCAAGACAGCCGTTCTTCGACTTTATATATTTAAAAACAATAACTTAAACACTTCTCCAGAACTTTGAAAATCTACCTGAAATCCGTATTGCCGTAACAAATCTGTAAATCAGCTGACATAAATTCCGGACAAACTCACGGCGGAACCACGGAATTTTGGGTACCCACACATCAACAATTTTGGGTATTTGCTCAAGGCGTCGGGATTGGTGTTTTTCGCAAAGGTAATAATCGTGATGAAGGTCACACGGAAGTGAACGCAAACGCGGCAATTTAAGGGCGTAACTTCAACGGCAAAGTCGAGGGTAACCAAATGACGCTGTATTTGAAACTCGGAGGGCGAAAAGCAATAAAGCGCGCCATGCCGCACCTGCAAGCCCGACTGGAACAAGACCCCTGTTTCGATCTTGGCGGCTTTCGCGAAGAATTCGAACGCTCGGACGACCTGACTGAATTTCTTATCTTCCTGTCAGGTGGCGCACCGTTCTATGACGGTAAACCGATCTGTGACCTGTTGTCCCCCATCTGCACGTGCTCGGACGTGTATGAGCGATTCGTCGATCACCTGGTTGCAGTAATGTTCGGTGGAACCTACAGCAAGAGTGACGAAGCAAGTCTTCGCGATCTCATGAACCGGCTCCGCCCACAGGTTCTGGATCCAAAACCTGTCGCCCCGGTTCTCGTCTATTCCATCGAAAAGGACACACTGAGCGCCTGATGTCTTTAAGCTGACGAATGAGCGCAAAAAAACGCCAACGGATTGATCCGCCGGCGTTTTTTGCTTCGCTCAATATCGTTAGCCTAGTTCATCAACACTCGTAACGATTTTGCCAACTAGACCGTATTCGATCCCCTCTTCAGGGCTCATCCAGTAATCACGGTCTGTGTCCTTTTCAATCCGCTCGATCGGCTGACCCGTCGCATCTGCGAAAATCTGGTTCAGCCGGTCGCGCATCTTGATGATTTCCTTGGCCTGGATCTCGATATCCGTGGCCATGCCACCAGCACCACCTGACGGTTGGTGAAGCAGAAACCGGGTGTTGGGCGTGCAGAAGCGCTTGTCTTTCGGCACCGATACGTAAATCAACGCCCCGGCACTTGCGACCCAGCCCATTCCCAGAATACGAACTTCCGGTGCGATAAATTTGATCGTGTCATGGATCATGTCACCGGATTCCACATGGCCACCCGGTGACGAAACAATAACGGTGATCGGGTCATTGGAAACCTGCGCCAATGCCAGAAGACGGGCACAGACGTCGCGGGCCATGTCCTGGGTCACCGGGCCGGTGATCAGAACAGTGCGCGCTTCGAACAGATGCTTGTCGACCTGAATCGACGGCTGGCTCTTGGACTTGTCCTCGTCTTCATCGTCGAGACGTGCAGGCACCGTGGTCGAATAGTTTTTCATGCGCAGGATTAAGCTCCCTTGGCTGTTGGGCCGGTTTCCCGGCGTTTTCATTGGGTACGCGGCACGACCCGCGACCCTAGCGTTGGTTCATGTGTAAGCGAAGTAGCGGACGCTCGCAAATCATCAGAACCTGAATACCGTGAAAAGAGTTATCAGATTGGCAACACCCGCTTGATCGGCCTTGTCTCAATCACCGGGTTGCGTCCGCCCGTCGATTTGTTTTTCCCGCCGCCCAACAATGACATGCCAGACCAGCATCAATGCAAAAGGCAAGGAAGGCCAGACGAACCAGAGCGTGGACAAACCCGAAGTCAGCAAATTAATGACAAAGAACAGGCCGATCATAAAGACGCAGCTACGCACCCGGCGAGGTTGCGCCCTGAGCCAGCGGCGGGCCTGTTCAAAACCGTTGGCAACGGCTTGAGTATCCTTGTCCCAGTTTGGACGATCATCTTCGTTCTTCGGTTCAGCCGCTGCACTTTTGTCTTCGGTTCGATCGGAAACCGTCTCCGGAGTGTTTCTTCCGCCGAGTCGAACTGAATAGGTTTCAACAGGTTCGCTTACGTTCTTGACCTGCTGAGGCCCCAGGGGCTCGAAACCAAGTGCCAATTTTGCCTTCACCTGATCATAGACAGACTGCGACAACATGATTCCGCCACGTGGCGAAAGTTCCTGGAGGCGCGCGGCTACATTGACCCCATCACCATAGATGTCGTCGCCCTCGACCATGATGTCACCGAGATTGATCCCGATCCGGAATTCCATACGATTCATGTCCGGCAAGGCAGAATTCCGATTGGAAAGCTCGTTCTGGATGTCGACCGCGCATTGAACAGCTTCCATAACCGACACGAATTCAATGATTACCGCATCGCCCCAAGTGTTCACAATGCGGCCGTTGTGGCGCTCCGTCAGCGCCGACATAACCGAGCGATAGGTTTTAAGGCGGTCAAGCGTGCCGTCTTCATCCCGCTCCATGAGCTTGGAATACTGCGCAACATCAGCGCACATAATGGCCGCAAGACGCCGCCTCACCCGTTGCATGCTCTTACCCCTGATTGGCTTATGCTTAGGAATGGTAAGCCGTTGCAGGAATTGCAAGGGCAAATCGCTCAATAACCTGTTGTGATGTCATTGGGCAACGATGCCTTTTTTGCAAATCAGACAGCATCGGCAAGATCGCGAAGTGCGGCAAGCGCATCTTCAGCACGTTCAGCCGGAACAAACACGTGATCATGGAAAAATGCCGCCACGACATTCGCCGAAATCCCTTTCGTCGCCAAAGCACCGGCAATAGCAGCCGTCAGGCCGACCGCTTCGAGCGAAGAATGGACGGTCAACGTGATTCTGCGAAACCATTCAGCCTCCGCCAAACCAAGCTCCCGTGCCCGCTCCAGCGGCAATATGGCCGTCACTCCTTCCGTTTCCGCAATAAGTCCGACAGCATCGTATTCTGCAAGATCCTTCATGCTCTTCGACGCGAAAGTGCAGAATACGTATGGTTCAGGATCCAGCATCGGACGCATATGAGCGATGAGTTTTTTCAGATCTGTTTCGCCATGCATGATCAATTGCCGTTCGTTTGAAAAGGCGTCCAAAACTTATTAGCAGCAAATTTCGTCCTGTTCCCGGTTTTCTGCTTACTGAAACAGGAAGCTACCAGGCAACCGGTTTGCCTAGATGATCAAGAAAACAACCCGAGTGACCCGGTTCCAAATTTTCAAGGACAGTCAGCAAGCGAATTGCTGCTTCTTCCGGTCGTTGAACCTTTAGCCCGTTTTTCTGAAAACCATCGCTCAAGGACGTTTGAACGGTGCCCGGATGCAAGGCAACCAATATGGCCTCCGGTTTCCGCCGTGCCAACTCCACCGATGCGGTGCGCGCAATCTGGTTGAGCGCAGCCTTTGAGGCGCGATAGGCATACCATCCGCCTGTCCTGTTATCGCCAATCGATCCAACGCGCGCTGAAAGCGTGGCAAAAACACTACGTCCCGATTTCGGCAACAACGGCAAAAAATACTTCATCAGCAGCGCCGGGCCGATTGCGTTGATCGCATAAGCGCGCGCCAACAATTCCGGATCAACCTCCCGCCAACTCTTTTCAGGACGTTGTTCCCCGACGCTCAAAGCTCCGGTTGCATCAAATAACAGACGAAGGTCTCCCTCCCGCGATCCCAACCAACCGGCGCAATAGCGAATGGTTTGCTCAGACAGGAGGTCCAACCCAGGCAGGGTCGTCCGTCCCAGAGGGATGACTTCATCAAATTTTCCGGAGGTCCGCACACATTCCAGAACCGCCGACCCGATCCCTCCGGATGCTCCAATGATAACCGCGACAGACTTGCTCATGAAGGCTCCAGAATTTGCTTTCAAAGCCTACGCGAGACACGCTCAAGAAGATCAACAAGCCACCGGGTTGCCCATCACCCGGGCCTGAAACTCAGGTTTTCCAGCACTGTACTCGGCGTCAATTCGCGTTTGCAGATCTATAACTTGCCTTGAGACAGTCGACAAAAAGCCGGAGACACTCCACACGCCTGTTCTGCTTCGGAAAATAGAGATAAAAGGGCGGAATTTCCTTGGAAAACCCATCTAGCACGGTTTCTAGCTGACCGGACTGCAAATGCTCCTTTGCGGTCACGCACATCGACCAGCCGATGCCCAGACCATCGCGTGCTGCCTGAATCACCCCGACAACAGCATCAAACACTAGAGAGCCAGGTGGGTCTATTCTGGTGTCCTGTCCGTCTTCAACAACGATCCAGTCGCGCAGTTTACCGGAGGTGGGTTCGCGGTACCGGATACACCGATGTTCCAGAAGGTCGCGAGGGCAATTAGGACGGCCAAATTCTTTGAGGTAAGCAGGTGATGCGAAAAAAGCTGTAGGCTGGAGTTCAGAAACTTTGACGGCAACCATATCGGGCTCCAGAACATCTCCAAGGCGCAGACCAGCGTGGAACCCTTCACGCGCAATGTCGACCAGGCCTTCGTTCCAAGAGATATCCAGATCGATGCCTGGGTTCTCTCGCTGAAACTTGGGCAACGCAGGTGCGACAACGGCCATATAGGCCCCACGGGACATATTCAAGCGAAGTGTCCCGGTTGCCGATTGTGACATTTCCCGGGTCTGGCGCATTGCGTCGATCAAGTCTCTATAAGCGGGACCGGCGGTCGTCACCAACATGCGACCTGCATCCGTCAACTCGATACGACGGGTCGTGCGAATGAGCAGTTCCACGCCGAGACGCTCTTCCAATGCCTTGAGCTGCAACGATACCGCCGGTGCGCCAACACCCAGAACAGACGCAGCTGACCGTAGTGACCCCTCGCGAACGATGGTCAGAAACACTTCCAGGGCATGGATTGGTGGGCGCTCCATTATTTAATTCTATTGAATAATGGATTGAGTTCGCAAGGCATATTCAAACAGAGCGCGGCAGATTACGGTTTTGACCAAGTCACCGTGAAAGGAAAAGACTTGGCCGTATCAGCAGAGGCAAGACCTCAATACATCGCCTATGGGGTCACGCTCATTGTCGTTGCTGCATTGACCATTTCCGTCCAGGATGTTGTGTTCAAATTCTTCAGCAGCAGTCTGCCACTCTGGCAGATTTTTGCCTTGCGCGGCTTCCTCGCCCTCCCGATGTTGTTGGGTGTTTGTTGGGCACAGGGGCAGCGCATTCGTGTCGTCCACGAAGCGTTCGGGATGTGGTCCCTTCTTAGAGCGATCTGTATTACGCTGACGTTCCTCGCCTTTTATGCTGCCATTCCATTTCTCAGCCTATCGACGGTGGGATCGGCTAATTATGTCGCTCCAGTTTTCGTCACTCTTTTATCCGCATACACAATCCGCGAAACTGTCGGTCGGTCCGGTTGGCTCGGTGTATTCCTTGGTTTCCTTGGCGTTGTGGTTCTGCTTCAACCGGGCACAGATACGTTCTCCGTCTGGTCATTACTCCCCATCACTGGCGCAGCATTCTATGCTCTGGCACACATCATCACGCGAACACGCTGCCAGCACGTACCGCTAACCGCGCTTTCCCTTTCCCT
>NZ_JAILWL010000141.1 GCF_025698965.1 Roseibium sp. | reverse complement strand
GATTGGAACGGACGACGAAAGCGCGCAAGCAGCCGCGCCTGCATTCCGGGACCTGTCAAAGCGATATCCGCTGGAAAGTCTCGAAGAGCCACTGGCGGAAGGGATTGTTACGGCGCATGACAACATGCCGGAATTTGCGTTCGAACCGGATGACATTGACGCGTTTTTAGGCTATTTGACCACCATTCAATCCAACTGAAGATTATCTTGTGGGTATCAAAGTACCTTGTTAGCAGTTCTTTGAGAGTGCTGCTAAAATTGTGCTTATAAACAGCAATTGTCGAAAATTTGTTTTTGTTTATGCAGGTTTCCGTGACACCCTTTCTTTGTGAGAAAAGAAAGGATTGGCATGAAATCCAGCTTAGACTTTGAAAAACGACTGCTCGGCTATGGTTTGCTGACGGCTGAAATCCTGTACAGGCTTCCGGATCATCCGAAACTTCTTCAGAGCTTTCTGTGGCAAACGGAGGATCTGGCACCCCGGTTTCCCGAATTGAACCGGTTTCTGACTTTCTGGGAGCGGGAAATCGAGGGCCGAATTCACTCAGTGCGCGTTGCGCATCAAAACCTGATCGAGCCTGTGGATTTTCGCTATGCTGACGGCGAAATTGTAATCCACTGAGATAATCGGAATGCACAAAAACAGTCAGCGTCGTGACGTGAGGCCGAGACCTTCGCCATTACGCATGACAGCAATCGACTGAGCGGTGAAGTCGGAACCGTTCTCTTCGTGCAGCACGAAGCCCGGCAACAGACGCAAAGGACCCTTGCTGGCACGGGTAGCCCTGATCAGAATCCGGGTTGCCGCCGCATTCGGTCGTGGGCGCAAGGGAATCACGTCGATTGACCCAAAGCGACCCTTGAAGGCGTTGAGCAATTCCTGAAGACCGTCGGCACGAAAGATCACAGTCAGACTTCCGCCGTCCCTGATGATATCCGTTGCCGTCTTTATCCAGGGCTCCAGGCCGCGCTCATCCAGCATATGTGCGCCTGCTCGGGCCGACTTGGGTGATGCACGAAAACGGTCAGCTTCATAATAAGGCGGGTTCATGATGACATGATCGGCCATCGACGGTTTCAACCCCGCCGCATGACGCGCGCTGCCCTTGGCTGTTATGTCGGCTTCCAGAAGCGAAATTCTGTCTGCAAAAGCTGCATTGTGCGGGTCTTTCAACCCGTCCGCCGCAAGTGCCAGCACAGTAGGATCTATTTCGACAAGAGTTACGGAAATGTCGGACAACCGCGCGGCCGCGCAAAAGCCGGCCGTACCGACCCCTGAGCCAAGGTCAACCACGTTGCCTGTGACGCTCTCGGGAAGAGCCGCAGCCAGATAAACAGCGTCCAGGCCGGCCCGGTGCCTGCCGTGTTTGGGTTGATGCACATAAACCCGTCCACCGAGAAAGGCGTCATGCGTTATGTCCGGGGTTTCGGCGTCCAAGGGCTCAGACATGTCACGAGTGTCCATTTTCCGGGCGCAGTTCGTGTTCCAGACCCGCATCACGCACCAGCCTGCGTGCCAACTGTAACTGGTCCGAGTCGACCAGAATTCTCCGCGGTATCATCGCAAGAGATCCCTCAAGAATGCTCATATTCCCATCTGCGACAAAATGCTTGATGCCAGCCTCTTCAAGAATCGATTCAAGAAACGAGATCAGGACGGGGTCATTGGTTCTGACAAGTTCTTCCATATGTTTCCCAATGTTAACAACGTGGTCGTGGTCGACGGATGAGCGTGCCGCGTTGAACTGGTGTACAGCAAAACCTGCTGATTGTGGCATTTCAACAGTTTGTCAACGGATTGCTGTCTTGCCCCGGAGGCGTTCGCGCCATATTGTCCGCACAAATATTCTAGGGAGTGCCATTAGTGGCCGTGGTTGCAACATATTCCGACAATCAGCAGCGCCGTCCGAGCATACAGTCTCTCGTGGACCTGGTGTCTGCAGGTATGGCGGATGTCAATGAGCTGATCCTGTCCAAAGCAGGTTCCAACGTGGAACTGATTCCGGAGATCGCCAAACACCTCATCTCGTCCGGTGGTAAACGTTTGCGGCCGATGCTGACGCTCGCCTGCGCGAACATGTTCGACTACCGCGGCGATGGCCATGTCACGCTGGCTGCCAGTGTTGAATTCATGCACACCGCAACGTTGCTTCATGACGATGTCGTTGATGAAAGCGATATGCGCCGTGGCAAGCTGGCTGCACGCAAGCTCTGGGGAAACCAGGCGAGCGTGCTCGTTGGTGATTACCTTCTTGGCCAAGCGTTCAAGATGATGGTCGATGTCGGTTCGCTCGAAGCGCTTCACATCCTGTCCACCGCCTCTGCAGTCATCGCAGAAGGAGAGGTGTTGCAATTGGGTGCCGCAAAAAACATCCAGACAAGCGAAGCGGACTATCTTCGTGTGATCGAAGCGAAGACCGCAGCCCTGTTTGCTGCCGCAGCTGAAGTTGGGCCTGTCATTGCAGGTCAGGGCGATGACATGAAAAAGGCAGCACGAACTTACGGCATGGAACTCGGCTACGCGTTTCAGCTTGTCGATGACGCGCTCGACTATGGTGGATCGTCAGCGGACCTTGGCAAAGACATCGGCGACGACTTCAGAGAAGGCAAGATCACGCTGCCGGTCGTTCTGGCTGTGGCACGCGGCACCGACGCAGACAGGGCTTTCTGGAAACGTTGTCTGGAAGGCGAGAATATCGAAGACGGCGATCTGGAGCAGGCGATCGAGATACTCAAGAAGTATGACGCCTTGTCCGATACGGTCGTGAGGGCGCGGGATTATGGTGACAAGGCGCTGAAAGCCTTGGATGTCCTGCCAGCAGGCGCGCATAATGATGCCCTGGCGGATGCTGTTGCCTTCTGCATCTCCCGTGTGAGCTAACGCTGCCATATTTGAATCGCACGCCTGTTTCAAAGAGCCGCTTCTCATCTGAAGCGGCTCTTTGATCTTTTGCGTCAGGAAAGGGAGCCTGAGGCAATCCACCAAGCCGGATGAGACGTTCTCAAGCGACGCTCGATGTCCATTGCATCTTTCAATTCGCACAGACCAAAGCAGGTCGCCCCTGATCCTGACATGCGGGCGAGCTCAATGCGGTTATCCTCATTGAGGGCGGACAGGACCTCGCCAATCTCGCCGCACAGCTTGACTGCAGCTTCCTGCATGTCATTACGGCACGTCGCTAGATATCCCGACATTTGGTTCAAGGTACTGAAGCGGTTGGGCATTTCCGGTAATGGCGGGTTGTCCCGGGCAGACATTGTCTTGAAAACTTCTGGTGTGGATACGCCGACCTTTGGGTTGATCAGAACAATTCCGCATACGGGCATTTGAGGTCCCGGGGACAGTTCGTCACCGATTCCCCGCATGATCTGCGGTTCCGGAAAAAGACAGACCGGCACGTCCGCACCCAGCGACAAGGCGAGATCGTGCAACTTGTTTTCCGACAAATATGAGCCGGTAAAATCTTCAAGCAGACGCAAGGTCGTTGCGGCGTCGCTTGACCCGCCACCAATTCCGGAGGCGACCGGCAATCGCTTCGTCAAGGTCACGCGTACATTCGGGGTAGGGATGCCTGCAGCGGCTGCGAATGCGCTTAATGCCTTCAGGATCAGGTTGTTTTCGGCAGGTCCGTCGAGTGCGCGCGCAAAAGGGCCTTCCAGTCGAAGCTCAGGCTTTTCGGCAGGTTCGAGTGCGACGCGATCTCCGATCTGGGGGAATACTGCCAGCGATTCAAGAAGGTGATATCCGTCCGGGCGCTGCCCTGTAATATGCAGTGCCAAATTGACCTTGGCCCGGGCCAGTTCTACCCGGAGCGCGGACGTCTTTTCTTGAGCCATGGCAGGGTCCGGTTAACCGCCGTTTTTGTCTGTATCGGCCTTGGCTGCGTCGGTAGCGGGAGCGTCCTTCAATCCATTCGCAATCTTGTCCAGGATTTTCGGAAGCTCCTTTTCTTCAGGTCCGAGATCCCGTGCATGGTTCCATTGGAACCTCGCCTCGTTCCGCCGACCGACCATCCAGTAAGCATCCCCCAGGTGATCGTTTATCACCGGGTCTGCGGGACGCAGTTCAATGGCCCTTTCAAGTTCCTTCACCGCTTCTTCGTACCGTCCGAGGCGGTAGTAAACCCAGCCAAGACTGTCGACGATGTAGCCGTCGGTCGGACGAAGTTCGACTGCGGTCTTGATCATGTTCAGGGCTTCATCAAGCTTCAGTCCCTGATCCACCAGTGAATAACCGAGGTAGTTCAAAACCAGCGGCTGGTTATCATTCAGTTCAAGCGCCTTGCGAAAATCGGCTTCTGCAATGTCCCACTTGCCAAGCCGTTCACGGCTGATCCCGCGAAAATAGAGCAGCAGCCAGTGTTGCGATTCCAGTTTTTCAATCGACTCGATCGCCTGGGTGTAGATGTCTTCCGACTCGTCATAAATTTCGTGAGAGCGCAGAATATTTCCAAGGGCGATGGCCGCTTCCAGATCGTTGGGATCCTGCTCGATGAGCGCCTCCAGATGGGAGCGGGACTCATCGAGTTTCTCAAGCGCATTGTAATTCAGGCCAACCTGAATTTCCGCTTCACGTTTGAGAACACTGTCGGCAGGAACTTTCATCAGCGCATCAATGGCTCTTTCAGGCTGCTCCATGCGTTCAAAAACACTGCCAAGCGCGATGGCTGCAAATTCTGCATTTGGGTCGAGAAACAATGCCAGTTGCAGATAGGATGTCGACAGTTCTTCACCGCCATCCCTGCCTATTACCGCCCCAAGCCCATACAGGATTTCCGACATTCCAGCAGCAGGGTCCGTAACCATCGGTGGGACAACGGCACCGCTTTCCAGCATATCCCTGGTCTGGTCGAGTTTCGGATGTCCGCGAAACTGTTCGTCGTAGAGTTCAAGCGCGGCAACGGCGTCTTTTTGCTGGCCGTTCGCCGCCAGCAGACGCGCATAAGCGTCCACAACCCGGATGGCGCCCTGATCGATCGTATAGGCTGCCTCCGCAGCCTCCAGCGCTTCCTGGTTCCGTCCTGCGGCAAAAAGCAGATGGGCTTTGTGGGTTGCTTTGAAAACCTCAAACCAATCAGGGCCGCTGAGACCATCAATCATCTCGACGGCTTCATCGATTTTTCCGCTGCCGTAAAGGGCCCAGGCGCGGGATATCCCGATTGAAAGTTGTGCAAGGGGGCCGTTTCTACCCTTGGACAGGGCCGCATCGGCAGCCTGATAATTTCCGTCCACCATCTGCTGGCCTCCGAGTGCCAGCTGGGCGAGGAAATTCTGAAGTCCGGCTGTCTCAAGTTCACCGGCATAGTGAACTGCCTGATCGATGTCGCCGTTTGCCAGTTTCAGCAGGAACGTGCGCTCCAGCAACATCGTATTGGAGGGATCGGCAGCCAGCGTTTCCTCATAAAACGCAGCGGCGTGCCCGTAATCCTTCTGCAGACCTGCCTGACGACCGGACAGGTAACTTCCGGAAAGCGTGAACGGTAGACTGGAAGGGGTGCCGAAATCCTGGGACTTGGCCGTAGTCTCGGCGATGGCGGTTGCGGGAAGAAGGGCAATTGCGCTGACCAGCGCAAGCAGCTTCAGTTTGAAGGGCCTGCGATCCATTGGGGAAACGGCGCCGGTCACACGTATCATCATTCCTCGCACTTATTTGTCGCTAGCGGTTCTGCTTTTTGCTTATTACCGTTGACAATGGCGTCTTTAAGGCTGTGCGGCAAGGAGTGCGGGATAACTTTCTGAGGGTTTAAATCCATTTGATTTTGCCGATCGTTGGAAAATCTACGACTTATGGCCCAGAGAAACGGGATTCTGCCAAAAAGGGCTTGATGCTGATCCTTCGCCGTAGCAGGTATGTGCAGTGCAAAAAAGGAGACAAGGCGTTTCCGGCGCAAGGCGAGGAGAGTGACATATGGTCAAGTGGGTCTACAGCTTCGGGAATGGGGCTGCGGAAGGTGCTGCAGAAATGCGCAATTTGCTGGGTGGCAAGGGCGCAAATCTTGCTGAAATGAGCAGCCTTGGCCTGCCTGTGCCTCCCGGTTTCACCATCACGACTGAAGTCTGCACCTGGTATTACGATCATGGAAAGTCCTATCCGGAAGCGTTGACTGCCCAGGTCACGGAAGCGCTCGACAAGATTGGTTCCATAACCAACCGGAAATTCGGTGATGCCGACCGACCCTTGCTTGTTTCCGTGCGCTCCGGCGCCAGAGTTTCCATGCCGGGCATGATGGACACCGTGCTCAATCTCGGTCTGAACGACCAGACCGTTGAAGCCATGGCGCGGGAAGCGGGTGACCGTCGCTTTGCCTATGACAGCTACCGCCGGTTTATCCAGATGTACTCCGATGTGGTGCTTGGGCTCGATCACCACGAGTTCGAAGAAATTCTGGAAGACTACAAAGAGCGCAACGAATTGTCGCTCGATACGGAAATCGACGCGGATGCTTGGCTGGGAATTATCGAGAAATTCAAGGCGCTCGTCGAAGAGGAACTGGGAAAACCATTCCCGCAGGACCCGCAGGAACAGCTGTGGGGCGCGATTGGTGCGGTTTTCAGCTCCTGGATGGTGCCACGCGCTGTGACCTATCGCCGCCTGCATGACATACCCGGGAGTTGGGGAACGGCGGTCAATGTCCAGGCCATGGTGTTCGGCAACATGGGTGAAAGCTCAGCCACGGGTGTTGCCTTCACCCGTAATCCGTCTACCGGTGAGAATGCACTTTACGGCGAGTTCCTTGTCAACGCACAGGGTGAAGACGTCGTTGCGGGTATCCGCACGCCGCAGGACATAACCGAGAAAGCCAGAATTGAGGCAGCTTCCACAAACCCTTCACTGGAAGCCCTGATGCCGGAAGCATTTGCGGAGTTTCAGGACTATTGCGCCAAGTTGGAGGCGCATTACAAAGACATGCAGGACCTGGAATTCACCATTGAACGGGGCAAACTCTGGATGCTGCAGACGCGGGCCGGCAAGCGGACCGCAAAAGCGGCTCTCAAGATTGCGGTCGATATGGTGGAAGAGGGCCTTCTGAGCGAAGAAGAGGCGATCGGCCGCGTCGAACCTGCTGCTTTGGACCAGTTGCTGCACCCGACCATTGCCCCGAATGCGGAACGCGATATTTTGACGACCGGTCTCCCGGCTTCGCCAGGGGCGGCCTCCGGCGCTATCGTTTTCACTTCGGAAGAAGCAGAAAAAGCGAAGGGCGAAGGCCTGAAGGTTATTCTGGTACGCGTTGAAACGAGCCCGGAAGACATTCACGGCATGCATGCTGCAGAAGGCATTCTGACCAGCCGGGGTGGCATGACCAGCCACGCGGCCGTTGTTGCGCGCGGCATGGGTAAACCATGTGTGTCCGGTGCCGGCATGCTTCGCATCGACTATCGAAATGGCGTGGTCAACGCTGCCGGGCGTCAGCTCAGGGAAGGCGACATCATCACCATTGACGGGGCAACCGGCCAGGTTCTGGCCGGTGAGGTTGAAATGCTTCAACCGACCCTTTCCGGTGACTTCGGAACTCTGATGGGGTGGGCGGACACTGTTCGTCGGATGCGCGTGCGTACCAATGCCGAGACACCGCAGGATGCAAAAGTTGCACGGGAATTCGGTGCGGAAGGCATAGGACTTTGCCGCACCGAAC
The DNA here is from genome assembly GCF_025698965.1 of Roseibium sp. Taxonomy (GTDB): domain Bacteria; phylum Pseudomonadota; class Alphaproteobacteria; order Rhizobiales; family Stappiaceae; genus Roseibium. Next base: position 5,538 of record NZ_JAILWL010000141.1, on the reverse strand, counting down.
ACATGTTCTTTGAAGGCGAACGGATCATAGCCGTCCGCGAAATGATCCTTGCCGACTCTGAAGCAGGCCGAAGAGCTGCTTTGGCGAAACTCCTGCCGATGCAACGCAAGGATTTCACGGATCTTTTCGAGATCATGCACGGCTTGCCGGTGACAATTCGTCTTCTCGATCCACCACTGCATGAGTTCCTGCCGAAGTCGGATGAGGAACTGGCAGAAGTTGCGAAGGCAATGGGGGCCGACGCTGAACGGTTGCGTGACCGTGCTCTCGCGCTTGAAGAGTTCAACCCGATGCTTGGTCACCGTGGTTGCCGTCTCCTGGTTTCTTACCCGGAAATTGCCGAAATGCAGGCGCGCGCGATCTTCGAAGCGGCCGTGGAGGCCGCAAAGGTGACCGGCGCGCCGGTTGTGCCGGAAATCATGGTCCCGCTCGTTGGCCTGAAAGGCGAGCTGGATCTTGTCCGGCAGGCAATCGAAGCAATGGCCAAGGCCGTGACGGAAGAAACCGGAACGGAGTTGACCTATCAGGTGGGCACCATGGTCGAATTGCCGCGCGCCGCCCTGAAAGCTGCTGAAATCGCGCAATCTGCGGAGTTCTTCTCCTTTGGCACCAACGACTTGACCCAGACCACATTCGGGATTTCCCGTGACGATGCGGCCTCGTTCCTCGGAACCTATCAAAGCCGCGGTATCATGGAGCAGGACCCGTTCGTGTCGCTCGATCAGGACGGTGTAGGTGAATTGATCAAGATCGGTGTGGAGCGGGGTCGTTCAACCCGTGCCGACATCAAACTCGGCATCTGCGGGGAACATGGCGGTGACCCGGCATCCATTTCCTTCTGCGAAAGTGTTGGACTTGACTATGTTTCCTGTTCGCCCTTCAGGGTGCCGATTGCCCGGCTTGCTGCGGCACAGTCGGCGTTGAAGAGCAAAAACGACGCCGAGTGAGGGTGCGGATGTTTGCGGGCAATAGCGGGACTGAGGTTTGAGCAGCGCATTTCCATCGCTGGAAAACCTGCGTGCGGGTGGCAAGCGGTTGCTCGCACGAGTTCTGACCCGACTTGAAACGCGCGCGTCAGACCCGGAGACCGCAGCCTTTCTGGATCAGCTTTGTAACTGTCGGCATGGCCGGGTTCTGGGGCTGACCGGACCTCCAGGTGTTGGCAAGTCAAGCCTGACCGACGCGCTGATCAAAACCTATCGGGAAAACGGCAAACGTGTCGCTGTTCTGGCAATCGACCCGTCATCGGCCGTTTCCGGAGGTGCATTGCTGGGAGATCGCACCCGGTTGAAGACCGATCCCCTGGACGATGATGTCTTTGTCCGGTCCATGGCGGCCCGGGACCGCCTGGGAGGGCTTTCCGATCATGCTGTTGCTGCGATTACGGTCCTTAGAGCCGTATGCGATCAGGTAATTGTCGAGACGGTGGGTATCGGGCAGTCGGAAGGTGATCTCAAGCAGGCGGTCGACACGGTTGTCTTGTGCGTTCAACCCGGATCCGGCGACAGTCTTCAGTTCATGAAAGCCGGGATCATGGAACTGCCGGACATTGTGGCTGTAACCAAGGCCGATATGGGCGCGCTCGCACGCCGGGCCGCGTCCGATGTCGTTGGCGCCCTGTCGCTGAGTTCAGGTGGTCAATCCTGGCAAGTACCGGTTTCCTCGGTTTCCTCTCAAACAGGTGAAGGCATTGCCGATCTGGTCGAGCAGGCTGGCAAACACGGTGCCTACCTTCAAACCGCCGGCCTGGTAGAGCCCATGCGACGTAATCAGCACGTGGCCTGGTTTGAGGACATGGTGCGCACAGCCTACGGCCAGACCGGCCTGGAATTGGCAGGCAATGACAAAGTCACGCGGTGGCAGGATCGCGCGCAGGACCGACCATTTGGGAGCTATGCAGAGTTTTCCGAAAACATGAACCGGTTGCTGAGAGCATAACTCGCCGGATTGCCGGGTCAGCCTTTGGCCGCGATGGGTTGATAACTGAGATCCGCACCAAAACCGCTGCCTGTCGTGCCGTGGAAATCATCCAGAAACTGGCCAAGGGCACGGTCACTCAAGGGTTTTGAAATGAAGAAACCCTGCATCCGGTGGCATCTGTGCGCCTGAAGGAAACGGATCTGCTCAAGGGTTTCGATGCCTTCCGCGACGATCGTCATACCGAGAGCCTTGCCGAGCTGAATGATCGATACAAGAATGGCTTCCGCCTCCGGATTGCCGTTCATGTCGGACACGAAATCCCGATCTATCTTCAGAGTGTCAAACGGGAAACGGCGCAGGTAGCTGAGGCTCGAATAGCCCGAACCGAAGTCATCGAGTGCGACTTTCACGCCAAGGTTTTTCAGCCGGCGAAGGGCTTTCAGGACAGAGTCGTTGCGACCGGCAAAGACACTTTCGGTGACTTCGATTTCCAGTCGTTGAGGGGGCAGGTTGTTTGCGGCCAAAATGGCCATAACCTTTTCGACAAACCGGGGGTGTTTGAACTGGTTCGGTGAGACGTTGACCGAAACGGTAACACCCGGCCAGTCATGCGCCTTGGCGCAGGCCTTGTTCAGCACCCAAAGACCCAGATCGTTGATGAGGCCGGTTTCCTCCGCCACAGGAATAAACTGTGCCGGGGAGACGATCGTTCCGTCCTCCTTGGTCCAGCGAGCCAGGGCCTCAACGGAAACAATGCGTTTGGCGTCGGTGTCCGACTGTGGCTGATAGGCCAGTTCCAGTTCGTCGTTTCTCAGAGCCAACCGGAGTTCGCGGGACATTTTGTCCTTAGACTGAACGTGGTGTTCCATGGTCGGTTCGAAGAAAGAGCGACGGTTCCGGCCGTTTGCCTTGGCATCATAAAGGGCGATGTCCGCCTTTCTCAAAAGCTCGTCCGGGTCGTTTCCGTCGCGCGGCGCGACCGAGACCCCGAGAGACAGGCTTGCAAACAGTTCACGGCTGCCGATTTTTATCGGGCGGCTGATTTCGTCCTGCACCTGATCGAGAATGTATTCCAGCCACTCGTCGTCCTTGCAATCACGAATGACCATGGCGAATTCATCACCGCTGATCCGGGCGACAACGCCGGTCTTCGGAATAACGCGGTGCAGACGTTCCGCAACAGCAACGATCACCTTGTCACCGGCGGAGTGACCGAGGGTGTCGTTGATGTCCTTGAAGTGATCGAGATCTATGTAAACAACGGCGATGTTGGTTCCCTTGACAACGCTCTCCTGCACGCTTTGGGTCAGCATCGTGTGGAACCGCGACCGGTTTGGAAGGCCGGAAAGAGCATCGTGACGGGCTGCCTGAACAGCCTTTGCCTCACTTCGGGCCAGCCGTTTTGTCATCTGACGCGTGAATATGGTCACCGCAATCACGACAGCGGCAATCATGAAGGCGGCGAGGGCAAGAAATGGATTGATGCGTTGAAGCATCTGACTGCCGGGCTGGCTGGTCTGCCAAGCAATTACGCCTACATTCTCACCGCGTGGAGACCTGAGCTGAAAACGCCCGACACCGGCCCTTCCGGTTTGCATGGGAGCCAGGACGAAACTGTCCAGGCGGGACATTTCGGAAATGTCGTTCAGCTTCTGACCACGTAGCGGCACCATGCTGACGAGGACGACAGGCGGTGTTCGCGTTGTGGTGATGGATTGAATTTGCGGAACAACAGCGGCGGCGCTGAAGAGGTAAGGCTCTCCTTCGAGTGCAAGGACACCAGTTTCAGCTATGGATTGGTGCGCCTCAATTCCCTTCGGCATGTAGCTGTAGAGACCTGAGGGCATTTTGTGAAAGGACGTGATGTAACGCGCGCGAACCTTCGCAATTGCCGGGGTGAGTTCGTCCAGGAGTTCCGGCGTCATCCAGTTTTCAGACCGGTTTCTGGCATAGACGTTTTGGATATCGAAATTCTTGCCGACGAGGATCGATCTGTTGAAACCATGATGCAAAAACAGCCAGTTCATCATGTTGTTGTAGATCCAGTTGGAATCCGGATCAGGATCGTTGACCATCCAATAGGCTTCGTCCCAGATAACCACCCCGGTCTGTTGCTTGACCATATAGTTCTGCGTGAGCTTGAGTGCTCCTGACAGCAGATGATGCTGGGATTGTTCCGCGGTTTCATCGGAAAGATTGGCGGACCAGTACATGACACCAAAAATGCCCAACACGGAGATCAGAACGACAACAATCATCGGAACGATGATGGTGTTGGCTATTTGACCACCGGAATTTTTAGTCGAATTGTACATACATTGGCCCGATTGCTTTGGGCCGAGCATCGCAGCTTCTGGTTAAGGAATGCCGCAGGATCTTAGTAAAATTTGAGTAAATTCAAATATGTGCAATGCAGGGTGGTTGAAGCCCGAACATTGTGTCGTCCGAACCCTTTGTGGAAAGGTGCTTTTCAAGACGTCAGATCAATTGCATTCCACGGAGACTGACATTGTTGCGCAGACCGACAATGATGTGATCGTGAACCTCGATCCCGAGCGGTGTGGCAACTTCAATGATCTTCTGGGTCATCTGAATGTCGGCGCGTGAGGGTGTCGGGTCGCCGGACGGATGGTTGTGTACCAGAATAAGGGCAGTTGCCGAATGTTCCAGTGCGCGCCTGATGACTTCTCTCGGATAGACCGGTGTATGATCCACTGTACCGGTTTGCTGGACTTCATCAGCAATCAGCCCGTTTTTCTTGTCCAGAAACAGGATCCTGAATTGTTCCACGGTGGAAAGTTCCATCGATGCCTGAAGGTATTCGATTACTTTCGACCAGGAATCGAGCAACCGGCGCTCATCAAGTTCAGCGCGGTGATATCGGATGATGGAGGCGTGGACCGCCTTCAATGTGTCCACGCTGATGTCCGACAATCCGTCGATTTCCTTGAGCCGGGCTCTTGGGGCAGCCAGCGCTGCAGAAAAGGAACCGAAGCGCTGAAGCAGCGCCTTTGCAATCGGCTTGGTGTCCTGTCGCGGAAGCGCGGAAAACAACAGAAATTCCAACAGCTCATAATCGGCGAGACTTTGTTCGCCGGTTTTGCGGAACCGTTCCCGTAACCTTTGCCGATGCCCCTTGTGATCCGAGGTCACAGTTGCCTTGTCCTCGGAGCCGGACTTTGGTTCTTTCATGAAGGTCCTAGTCGTTCGGAAGACCCGGCTTGTGAATGCCCTTGGGCGAGGTCGTGAAGATCTGGCAACCGTCCGGCGTGATGCCGATGGAGTGTTCAAACTGCGCCGACAGGGACCGGTCGCGGGTGACGGCTGTCCAGCCGTCGCTCAGCACTTTCACATGCGGGCGGCCAAGATTGACCATTGGCTCGATCGTAAAGATCATGCCGGGCTTCAGTTCAACGCCTTCTCCGGGGCGGCCATAGTGCAGAATGTTCGGCGTGTCGTGGAACAAAAGGCCCAGCCCGTGGCCGCAGAAGTCACGCACAACGGAACATCGCTGTGCTTCGACATAGGTCTGGATTGCGGCACCGATATCACCCGTGGTGTTGCCCGGTTTGGCAGCATCGATACCGCGCATGAGGGATTCGTAGGTGACGTCTATCA
>NZ_JAILWL010000140.1 GCF_025698965.1 Roseibium sp. | reverse complement strand
TAGGACATGTAGGTGATTTCCTGGCGGCTCGGAGAAAATCGCGGTGTCAGCACGAGGTCCTCGCCACGGGTCAAGTAACGCACATTTGCCCCATCCTGATCCATGATTGCCAATCGCTTGACCCGCTTGTCCTTGGGTCCGGTCTCGTCGACAAAAACGATACGTGTATCGAAATAGCCCTTTTCACCGGTCAGGCGCTCATAAATGGCATCCGCGATGATATGCGCCAGACGACGCCAGTTTTCCGGTGTGGTGTAGAATTGCTGACCCAGCATCTGCTCGGCGGCAAAGACATCCCAGAGCCGGAATTCCGCCCTCAGGCGCCCGTCGGGCTGCTTGATCACCGTGCCGGTCACCAGCGCCTGAGCACTGATCTGACGCCAGTCGCCAAAGCGCGGTGTCGAATTCACGCTCATGTTCTTCTGGATGAAACTTGCCGGATCAAGTGGATTGAACAGCCCCGACCGTTTCAGATCGGCCGCAATCACCGACGTCATGTCTGCGGCCAGTTTGCTGTCACCACCTTCCGCCGAGAAGGACGGCAGCGCGATCGGCAACGGTTCGATGTTGCCCTGGGTTATATCGATTTCAACGAGCGCGGATACTGGCGATGACACCGTAACCGCTGCGATGGTCATGACCACAGCAAGCCCCCAGGCTTTACCACCTGTAAGAACCGTGAGTGCTTTCAGTATTCCACGCATGAGCAAAATGCTCCCTCATCGACATTTTGTGTCCGGATCCGCCGGACTATCCCCCGAGCATCTCTCTCGGGTCGAAATTGATAATCACTTCCCGCCACGCATCATACTTGGCAACTGGCAAAGAATATGGCTGACAACGCATGACAGCCCGCACCGCACTGCTGGATGCAGCCCTGAATGCGGGATTTCCGTTTGAATTCAGGACTTCCGGGCTTCCCGACACCTGTCCGTTTTGCGCAAGATTGAAGCGAACCCGGACCTTGAGGTCTTCCGCACCGACGGCGCCGACCGGCGGGTTCCAGCACTGGGCAACCTGGCCACGCAGTGCATCAAGCTCCGATTGCGTCATCCGCACATTCTGGGCGCCCTGGTTGGATCCAAGCGCAGCCGGTTGCTCAGAAGCATTGCCGGTCTGCTTTGCCGGTTCAACCTTGTTCAGCAAGGCAGCGATCTGGTTGCTGTTGAAATCGTCCTGCGGCGGTTCGGGCGCACGGCGCGGCGGCGTCGGTTTGGTGCGCGGTGCGACGCTTGTCACGATCGGTTGCGGAGCTGCAGCGGCCTGTTGCTCTGGTTCCGGTGTCGGCTCCGGCTCGGGTTGCGGCTCAGGAGTTGGCTCCGGCTCGGGTGCCGGTTCTGGCTCAGGAGCAGGCGCTGGTTCCGGTTCCGCGACAGTCTCGGGTTCAGGCTCCGGCTCAGGTTCCGGCGTGGGAGCAGGCGTCGGTGAAGGCGTTGGCGGCGTCGGCTGCTGAACCTGGCTTTCACCCGGCTTGTCTGCTGGCTGCGGAGGTTCCTCGGTCGGCGTCTCCGCGGGCTGCACAGCGGCGACTTCCCTGACTTCGGCGGTTTTCTCGCCAAGTCGCAACTGGGTAAATTCTTCTACGGGCACGAGATCGACCGGCAGGGACTCCACCTGCGGCACGGAAAAGCTCTCCGCGTCCGGAAAGGCGATCAAGCCCCAGACCAGAATTGCCGTATGACCGGCCAAAGACGCGATGAGACCTGCGCGCATGACGCGTTACGAGTCCCGTTCTTCCAGAGTGACAAGGCCCAGGCGTTTAAACCCGGCTGCGTTAATCCGACCCATCAGCTTCATCATCGTGCCGTAGTCGGCGTCCTGATCACCGCGCACATAGATGCGTTCCTCATACCCGTTTGCTGCAATCGCCTCGAGTTTCGGAACAACTTCATCGATGGCGATCGGCGTTTCCTGAATGAAAATTTCGCCCGAAGAATTAACCGAGATCGTGATCGGTTCCGTATCCCCTTCCAGCGCCTTGGCGCGTGTTTCGGGGAGGTCAATCGGCACACCGACGGTCAGTAGCGGTGCGGCGACCATGAAAATGATCAACAGCACCAGCATAACGTCGACGAATGGCGTAACGTTGATTTCGCTCATCGGGGCGTGACGCCGCCTGCGCCGCCCGCGGCGTCCGCCTGCCTGACCGGAATCGACCTGCATGGCCATGTATCAGCCCCTTTCGTCGATCTGGCGTGACAGGATTGCCGAGAATTCGTCCGCAAAACCTTCCATGCGCGAAACCGCCTTGCCGACGTCGGAATTGAACTTGTTGTAGGCAATCACAGCGGGAATTGCGGCGAGAAGACCGAGCGCCGTTGCGAACAGGGCCTCGGCAATGCCGGGCGCGACAACAGCAAGGTTGGTGCTTTCCGAAGCTGCAATGGCCTGAAATGCGGTCATGATGCCCCACACGGTTCCAAAAAGACCGATAAACGGGGCCGACGAGCCGACAGTCGCCAGGATCAGCAACCTGCTTTCCAGTCGTTCCGCTTCCCGCTGAATGGTGACATCCATGACCCGGTCGATACGCTGTTGCAGACTGCCAATGGCGGGTTTGGAGCCTTCGTGACTGCGTTTCCATTCACGCATCGCCGCTACGAACAAAGCCGCCATGGAATGATTCACACGGTTGTGAAGCGTTCCATACAGCTCTTCCAGAGACTGTCCCGACCAGAACACGGTTTCAAACCGGCTCATTTGCCGCCTCGTGCGACCGATCAGCATGAACTTGTCAACAATGATCGCCCAGCACCATACCGATGCGCCGAGAAGACCAATCATCACGATCTTGACGACGATATGCGCCTGCCAGAACAGTGCGAAAAACGAGATGTCGCCTTCCGGCGCCGCCAATGTCGATTGGACTAGTGTTTCCATATATTCAATGACCCCTAGGCCGTCTGACGTTGTTAAGCACTTTAGGATCCGCCTGTCTCTAAAGAGAGCCGGAATCAATACGTCAGCCTCTATTAGCCAGCCGCCTCTCTGACGGTTGAATTTGTCAAAACTGGGACTTTGCCGAACAAAGCAAAACCCCCTCTAAAGGAATCAATTAAGGTTACTGCAAGCTTAACGCGGGATTTTGTTTTTCAGTATTTTGATGAGAACTTGCGGTCCGAAGGTCCGGACCGCACTCAACACCTTCACTCTTCACGCATTTCGCCCGGTGCATATCGCTCAAGTTTTTCCGCCAGAACCAACGGCAATCTGGTCGGTCGCCCTTCCGATGTGATTACGGCGACTGTAACCGCTGCCGACGCGAGCAGTTCCTCTCCCCGATAGATCAGTTGATCAAGCTTGATCCGGGCGCCTTTAAATTCCGAAAGGCTGGTATGAATTTCGAGAATGTCGTCAATCCGGGCAGGTTTTTGAAAGTCGAGGGTCATCCCTCGCACCGCAAATGCCAGAGAAGCGCCATGGACGCCTTCAGCCATATCCGTATGGTGAATTCCCATCAGCCGGAGAAAGTCGGAGCGTGCCCGTTCCAGAAAACGGACATGAGCCCCGTGAAAGACAACTCCGGTAAAATCCGTGTCTTCGTAATAGACCCTAACAGGGAGCACATGACCGCCCTCTTCGAGGCGGCCCGCCAAATCCGGCCAATCCGTCACCGCACTATCCTCTCGTGTGGAATTGCAAAAGGCCTCCCGGTCTTCTGACCGGAAGGCCTGAACGCTTAACTAGGTTCGCAATTAAGCCGCTGCAACCTCGGAAAGGAATTTCTCGACCGATGCCCGAAGATGTTCGGCCTGCTGCTTCATCTCGATTGTCGCGGTAAGCATATCGCCAACAGCCTCCGAATTTTCCGCAACGCCTTCATTTAGGGTCACGACGGTGGACGCCACACTGCGTGTTCCGTCGGCTGCTTCCGCCACGTTCCTGGATATTTCGCTGGTCGCGGAACCCTGCTGCTGAACAGCATCGGAAATGGTCATCGTATAGGAATTGACCTCTTCGACCGATTCCGACACCAGGGCGATTTCCTCAACCGCTTCGGTCGTGGACGCCTGGATGGCGGCAATCTGCGCCGAGATTTCCTCGGTCGCCTTGGCTGTCTGGCCCGCAAGAGATTTCACCTCGGAGGCAACAACCGCGAAGCCTTTGCCGGCATCGCCGGCACGGGCAGCCTCAATTGTTGCATTGAGCGCCAGAAGGTTGGTCTGTTCTGCAATTTCCGAAATCAACGAAACAACATCGCCAATCTTGTTGGCTGCTTCAGCAAGACCGGAAATCTTCGCGTTCGAGTTCTGTGCGGCGGCCGTGGTCTGCTCCACGATCGTGGCGGTTGTCTCGACCTGTCGCGAAATCTCCGAAATCGACGCGTTCAGCTCTTCGGTCGCGGACGCAACGGCCTGCACGTTGGAAGACGCGTTTTCAGACGTTGTCACTGCCGCTTGCCCATGTTCGGAGGCCGAAGCCGAACGCTCGTTCAGCGCTGAAGATACATCCTCCACCCGGGCAATATTGGTTTCGACCAGTTCCAGGACGGACTGGGACTCGGCCCGGAAATCGGCAATGAGCGAGTCGATCAGCTTCTCGCGCTTCTCACGCGCGATATGACCGACTTTGCGTTCTGACGCGAGCCTCTCACGCTCGATGGAATTGTCCTTGAACACTTCGATACAGCGGGCCATCCGGCCGATCTCATCACGGCGCTCGGTCGCCTCGACCGCCACTTCCAGATCACCATCTGCAATTTTGCGGGCAGCGACAGACAGACGTTCCATCGGCGAGAACATCCGCCGCGTAACCCACCAGATCAGACCGACAATCGGAACGAGGCACAAGAACCCGGAAATGATCGCGCCATAGGTGATGCGATCGGCGGCAGCGGACAATTCCGTCTGCTTCACCGCTTCGACCAGGCCATAAGGTGTGTTTTCAAAGGTATTGGTTGCCTCCGCAAAGCGGTAATCGGCATCGCCGAGCCGGATCAGACGATCCCCTGCAGCAATATCCGCGAGTGAATATACCGCAGTCGCGCCACCTTTGTCATTCAGATGAACAAGCTGACCGGCAGCATCGACCAGGAATATCTGCTCGCTGTCACCAAGGCCGCTTCGCTCGTTCACAAGTGCCGCCAACTGCTGCATGTTGGCCGAAAAGGCGACCGCACCGAAAAAGCGATCCAGATAGAAGACCGGGGCCGCCAGAACCAATGAAACTGTTCCATCCTCGCCGGCAACGAAGCCCGAGGAATAGATCTGGCCGGCAGCAAGTTTCTCGTCCTTTGCGGCTGCAAACAGGCTTCCCATCGCGATCTGCATGGGCTTGCCTTCAATTTCCGGGTCTTCCACGTGGAACGCGAATTCATCGCCCTTCTGATAGGTATATGTGATGAACCCGTCCGGGTTTGCCAGGGCCGCGTCGGAGAACAACCCCTGTTCGATCACATCCTTGTAAATCGGATGCACGACCTTGTGGTTGTTCACGTAATAATTGGTTTCTGCCGGTTCGGTCAGCAGATGACGTTCGTGTGGCGGATGCGGATTGTCGGTGACGAAAATCTTGCGAAGGGTTTCCTTCTGGCCTTCTTTCAGGTTTTTCCACCCGACAAGTGTCTTCATGAGACTGTCCTTGGCCTCTTCAAGAGAGACAAAGAACTTCGCACTGTAGGTCACCTGACCCAATGCCAATTCAAGCACTTTCTGCTTCGCCTTTGTCGCGCTGTTCAGGGCATTGTCAGCCTGACCATTCGCAACATCCCGAGAAAGCGTAGATGTAACTGTAACAATTGCCACGCACATGGTTAGTGCACCGGCTAAGAACATAAGAGCCAGTTTCGATGAAAGCCGCTTACGCATAGTGTCCCCCGCAAAGTTAAAGAGACAATACGAGCGAATTCGCCAATAAATGCTTAACTACAAATTGTGTGATGGGTATAAATATCAGGGTGAATAATAACTCTATTCTGCTTCACTGCTCGGGATCAACAAAAAGCCCCATCTGGGATGCGTCCAGCCGCGCCGGGGTTGCCAGTCCGAGATGCGAAAACGCCTGAGGTGTCAGGATCCGTCCACGCGGTGTGCGCTGCAGGAAGCCGTTCTGGATGAGATAGGGCTCGACTATTTCCTCGATTGCGTCCCGCGGCTCGGATAGTGCCGCCGCAATCGTCTCGATTCCCACCGGGCCTCCGCCGAAATTGACGGCAATCTGATTGAGGTATCGCCGGTCAAGGCTGTCGAGGCCCGCTCCGTCGACTTCAAGCTGAAGCAGGGCTTTGTCCGCAAGCCTCCGATCGACACGCTCAATACCTTCAAAGATAGCAAAGTCCCGCACTCTACGAAGCAGGCGACCGGCAATACGCGGCGTGCCGCGCGAGCGTTTGGCGATTTCATGCGCGCCGTCCTCGGCAATCCCGATACCCAGAATGGATGCTCCGCGTTTAACAATGTGCTCCAGTTCATCAACGGTGTAGAACTGCAGACGCACGGGAATGCCGAAACGATCCCGCAAGGGCGTCGTTAAAAGTCCAAGCCGGGTTGTGGCGGCAACCAGCGTGAATTTTGCCAGATCGATCTTCACCGACCGCGCCGCGGGGCCTTCACCGATAATCAGGTCTAGCTGGTAGTCTTCCATTGCCGGATAGAGGACCTCTTCCACCGCCGGATTGAGGCGGTGGATTTCGTCGATGAACAATACGTCCCGTTCTTCCAGGTTGGTGAGCAACGCCGCAAGATCTCCGGCCTTGGCGATCACAGGCCCCGATGTCGCCCGGAAGTTCACCCCCAGCTCGCGCGCCATGATCTGCGCAAGCGTGGTCTTGCCAAGTCCGGGAGGACCAACAAAGAGCACGTGATCCAGAGCCTCGCTTCGGGCTTTGGCAGCGCCGATGAAGACCTTCAGATTAGCGCGCGCCTGTGCCTGACCGACAAAATCGTCCAGCACCTGAGGACGCATGGTGCTGTCGATTTCATCGCCCCGGATCTCCGGCGTAACGATGCGTGTTTCATCCGACATGGCTAACGACCACAAACAAGAGCACGATGAGAAGCAGAGAGTAGGCTACCCTCAGCGCGTAGAACTTCCTGAACTGAGCACGCACAAATGGATCATCCGTGTCGATCCGGCGCCCCTTGATGGCAAACTGCCGGTCACCGACCGACTTGGAAAAAAGGTGGTCAAGATACATGATCCCGCCAATGCCGAGCACCACGAAAACAATCGCAATGACAGCGTATGTAAAGGCAATCATCCTGCCAGTTCCTTGAGACCCAGTCGGATCAGTTCTTCCGTCGACGCGTCCTCGCCAGCCGATTGCATCGCCTTTGCAACAGCCGCACTCGCCTGAGCCTGGGCATAGCCCAGATTTGTCAGCGCGGAAACGGCTTCGGCAACGGGCCGTGCTGCAACATTGTCGGCAACGTTCTGCGAAACGGATATGGTGGCCTGGTCGACACTCGCAAGGCCCGGTGCCTTGTCCTTCAGTTCAGACAGGATCCGTTCCGCCACGCGTTTTCCGACACCCGGTGCGCGGGATATCGTCGCCTTGTCCCCAAGTGCAATGGCGTTCGCCACTTCGCTTGCCTTCAAGATGCCAAGGATCCCAAGAGCGACCTTGGCACCGACCCCCTGCACCGTCATCAGTATCCGGAACCATTCCCGTTCCGCCTCATGACCAAATCCATAAAGACGGATCATATCCTCTCGAACAATAGTCTCGATGAAGAGAATGGCAGCTTCACCAGCCCTCGGCAGGCTCTGCAAGATACGCGAAGGGCAGTAAACCTGATAGCCGACACCGTGTACATCCAGGATCAGGTGATCCTCGCCATAACTGTCGACAGTACCTTTGAGTTTCCCGATCATACTGCCCCCACTGCCGCCAGCCGCGCCGCGGTGCTTGCCCGATGCTGTGCATGGCAGATTGCAATCGCCAGAGCGTCGGCCGCGTCATCCGAGTTGAACGTCGCACGCGGCATCAACACCTTCACCATAGCCCGGATCTGTTCCTTTTCCGCATGTCCTGTTCCGACTACTGTCTTCTTCACCAGGTTCGGCGCATATTCTGCCACCGGCAAACCGGCAAGCGACGGCACAAGCAGCGCGATCCCCCGGGCCTGCCCCAGTTTCAAGGTCGCGCCCGCGTCCTTGTTGACAAAGGTGTGCTCGACCGCCGCCTCGGCCGGATCGTGCCGGCGCACAACGTCGTGCAGGCCGTCATGCAATTGCACCAGCCGTTCTGCAAGGCTCTTTTTGTTGTCAGAGGTAACCGTGCCGGACGCGATGAAAGACAGCCGGTTTCCGGCCGCTTCAATCATGCCCCAGCCGGTGCGCCGCAGCCCCGGGTCGATACCCAGCAATCGAATCGCATGTGTCATGGAACAAATCGGTAACAAAACTTCCCCGTTGACGCCAGCCAAAGCGCAGCATACCAACGCAAAGCCTGTCCAAAACTCGTCTTTGGCATTTCTGCCGAACACCTTCGCCGCTACCTTGGCCATGTATTGGCATCAAGCTCACCAGCCTTCTCATTCGCGCGGAAGGCACTTAACATTTCGGCGGTCACTCAATCGCGAGTTCGCATGTTCGAGATTTTCAGCTTTTTTTCGCTAAGTCTGCTTCTGTTTCTGGCAACAGTGCTTTTCATCGCAGGCTGCGTCCGCGGGTTTTCCGGTTTCGGCGCTGGAATGATCTTCATGCCGGTCGCAGCCAGCGTCCTTCTCCCGGCAACGGCTGCGGCAACTTTCCTCTTCATTGACGGGATCGTGGCCTTGCCCCTGGTTGTTCGCGCCGTTAGGCGGTGTGACTGGTCAACGGTACTACCTGCAGCCGCCGGCGCCGTAATCGTCGTTCACCTCGGTGCCTGGCTGCTGGCCAACTCGGATGTACTGCTCCTGCGCTGGATCATCTTCGCCATTGTGACAGGTTTGCTTGTTTTGCTCGTTTCGGGCTGGCGCTATCAGAAACAGCCCACCACGGCGGTGTCCTTCGGAGTTGGCAGCGTCTCCGGTTTTCTCGGCGGCATATCCCAGGTTTCCGCGCCTCCAGTGGCCGCATTCTGGCTTTCCAGCGCAAACGAACCTGCCATCGTCCGTGCAAATCTGATCGTCTTTTTCGCTTTGGCCAGCATTGGCACTTTCGTCGCCTATACTCTGAACGGATTTTTCACACCGGAAGTCTTCCACCTCCTGATCATGGCAGTCCCGGTCTATGGAATCGCTATCTTCGTCGGCTCAAGGGTATTCAAGCAGGCCGACCCGGCTCTTTATCGGAAAATCGCCTATATCCTGATTGCACTTGCGGCGCTTACCAGCATGCCGGCGCTCGACCCGGTCTTCCGTTAGAACCGGTTAGGATGTCACCTTTTGCTGCCACTTGGCACATTTTTCAGCCATCAGACGCTCGAGTTCCGTCTGAAACTCCGCCTTGCTGGAGGAGGCATGCGCCAGAATACTAAGGGCGACAATGGCCGCATCCGCCGCTTCTTCACGCACATCGGCAAGCGTGTGGTTTTTGTATTCGCTTCCCGGTGCCTTGGTTGCGGACAAAACGGCCTGCGCCAGCTCGCCGGCTTCCTCCGACAATTTGAGCGCTCGTTCCTGCAGGGTTTTCGGATCAGCCTGCGTCAGTTCGAAAATGCCAAACATGGAAAATCCTCCAACAAAAAACCCCGGCAGAGCCGGGGCTTCGATCTCAGGTATTGAAACCGGTCAGGAAGCTAGTGCCGCCATGGTCTCTTCATCGACATCGAAATTCGAATAGACGTTCTGGACGTCATCGTCGTCTTCCAGCATATCGATGAGTTTCATAAGTGTCTGAGCCTTGTCGGCATCAACCGGTGTCAGATTCTGCGGCTTCCAGATGATCTTGGTCGAGTCTGCTTCGCCAAGTGCGTCTTCCAGCGCCTTTGCAACGTCGTTCAGATCTTCAAAGGCCGCGTAAATCGTGTGACCGCTTTCGTCGGACTGAACATCCTCTGCGCCGGCTTCAATTGCCGCTTCAAGAACGGCTTCAGCTTCGCCGGCTTCCGGCTTGTAGATAATCTCGCCAACGCGGTCGAACATGAAGGAAACGGAACCGGTTTCGCCGAGCGATCCACCGCACTTGGTAAAGTAGGACCGAATGTTGGAAGCAGAACGATTGCGGTTGTCGGTCAGCGCCTCGACAACGACGGCAACACCTGCCGGGCCATAGCCCTCGTAGCGGATCTCTTCGTAATTGTCGCTGTCGCCGGTCTGGGACTTGTTGATCGCACGCTGGATGTTGTCCTTCGGCATGGATTGCGCTTTTGCGTTCTGGACGGCCAGGCGCAGTCGCGGGTTCGAATCCGGATCCGGATCGCCCATCTTGGCGGCAACAGTGATTTCCTTGGACAGCTTGGAGAACATCTTTGACCGGACTGCGTCCTGGCGCCCCTTGCGGTGCATGATGTTCTTGAATTTTGAATGGCCTGCCATGGCTCTTCTCGGTTCTCTGCGGATGATCTTGATGAAAAACTGCGCCGCTTATAGGCAAGTTGTCGCGGAAAATCCAGCTTGTCGAATTTCCCGTCCCCGACACCCGTCTCAGGAAGACCAAAACGGCGGCAGCACCGGCTCGAGACGGCCACCGACGCGCAGCGGAGCAATCCGTTCAGCCAGGCCTGTCCGGTCATCGGTCTCGATGGCGACGCCGCAAACGGTCGCGACACCCGTTGCAGGGGTGAACCTCGATCCGGGAATTTTCCGCTGGAACCGGTTGACCGGCTCTTCCTTGTCCATTCCCAACACGCTGTCATAAGCCCCGCACATACCGGCATCGGACATGAAGGCCGTTCCGTGTTCCAGGATCTGGTGATCTGCCGTCGGCACATGGGTATGCGTGCCGACAACCAGGCTGACCCGGCCGTCGAGGAAATGGCCCATGGCCTGTTTCTCACTGGTGGCTTCGGCATGCATATCGACAATAATCGCGTCAGCTACCTGCCCAAGGGGACAATCGTTGATCACCTTGTCAATCACTGCAAACGGATCGTCCAGCGCATCCATGAAAACCCGGCCCATGACATTGACGACCATGACCTGTGCGCCATTTCGCGCCGTAAAAAGGTGAGCTCCGCGGCCTGGAGTTCCCGCTGGATAATTCACCGGTCTTAGCAACCGGTCCTGACGTTCGATATAGACAAGCGTATCGCGCTGGTCCCACACATGATTGCCAGTGGTGACGACATCTGCACCGGCATCCAGCACATCCTGGAGGATAGCCTCGGTAATGCCGAAACCGGACGCTGCATTTTCACCGTTTACGATTACAAAATCGAGCTGATTGTCTTCGACCAGTCCCGGCAGTTGTTCAATCGCCGCTGCCCGGCCGACGCGGCCGACCAGATCCCCCAGAAACAAAATACGCATAAGTCCTCGCTAGGCATTCCTGCAGCTAACGTACCCCCGCGCACGTGTCAGCCGAAAGCCCGGTATCCAACTTCGGTTAAAATCCCATTCAGAGGTTTGTCATGCGCTTCCACGGGCACTCGGTCAACCTCCTGAACGGAGAAAGCCACACCGATGCACAAAACTGGCGCCTCCATCTCGAATGCGGCGATCGCAGTATCATAATGGCCTTTGCCGTATCCGAGCCGATTGCCGTCCCTGTCGAACCCGGACAAAGGCATCAACATGACATCCGGCCGCAGAACTTCTGCTGAAGCGGCAGGTTCCATTGTTCCAAAGCCGGCCGGAACCAGTTCTGCCCCGCGTTCAAGTTTTCTGAACTGGAGATGCGGCTCTGCAATTGCGGGCAGGCACAGCGGGTGCCCTTTCTGACGCAATTTGTCCATAAGGGGCCGCAGATCGATCTCATCCCGGATCGGCCAGAAACCGGACACGATCGCGCCATCCGGAATTGGCAAGGTATCGACATGATCCACAAGCGAAAGGCTCTTTTCGATCCGTTCGATCTCGCTCATGGCCGATCTCCGGACAAGTGCCTGCTTGCGGACAGCGTCTTTTTTCTGGGTAGGGGAGGAACAAACAGTCATGGGTCTCTGCAACACTCTTCCTTAGCCTGACCAACCGCAGGTGGTCATGCCACTCAGTATTCTGACCGACAAGACAAGAATGGTCTGTGCAGCCGTCCGACCGTTGGAAGTGCGATCCCGGGAAACCTACAAAGTAGGTGGGCGCCGTATGCAACGGACCACGGCCCAGCGCAGGGACAGCTCCCAAGGGAATGCGTAAGGCCCCGGGGATAATGTTCCTGACGTGTCGGGCAGCTGCGAGTACCGCATATAGACCCGCATCCGCGCAATTACCAGAGCGTCATAAAATTCATCACAAACGAAATTTTTGAAATGCGCCGGAACGTATCGACACAAATCAGCTGGGTTCGGACGAACGAAGGCTCTTGGTCAGCCCGTCAGCGAGACTTTCGATTCGTGCAGCCGCGGTGTGAACCGCTCTGGAAAGTTCTTCCTCGTTCTGGCTCATGTCGTCCAAAGCCGCGACCTGCTGCTGCCTGGCATCTGCCAGTTCCTGTTCAAGCCCGGTTATTTTGCGTTCAAGCTCGGACAATTGATCGGTCGCCATGATCCCGGCCATGACGGTCAGTCTTTGATCGCCGATTTCGCCAAAGGCGCCTCGAAGTTCCGTAATCCAGCCGTCGAACCGTTCGG
Source organism: Roseibium sp. (assembly GCF_025698965.1). Taxonomy (GTDB): domain Bacteria; phylum Pseudomonadota; class Alphaproteobacteria; order Rhizobiales; family Stappiaceae; genus Roseibium. The sequence continues at coordinate 603 of NZ_JAILWL010000140.1, read as the reverse complement.
CAAGCCCCATCAGGCGATCTTCCTCGCCGTCATCACAGGCCATGCGGAAGGACTTGCCGTTTATGGTGACCGTTATCTGCGCCATTGTCTCTTAGCCTCCGTGCGCATCCAATACGCTGCGAATTGTTTCCATCGCTGTGACCAGACGACGGGAAACATCCTTGTTGGCTTCTTCAAGCCGCGACGCACGTGCTTTGCTTTCATCCAGCGAGGCTGCGAGCAGCGACCGGTCTTCACCGAGTCTTTGTAAATCGTCCTGTAGAGAATTGAGGGATCTGTCGGCATCCATGCGACGCTGCACTGCGGTTTCCAGATTTCCAACTGCCGCTTCAAGGCGCTTCACCGCGTCGGCGAGGCTAGTCTTTTCCATGCAGTCGATATCCGCCATTAAATACTTGGTCCCAATAGTTTGCGGCGTCCGCCCGTCATTCCCCAACGTCATACTGGAGATTTGGCGATTTCGCCATTGCGCATGCTGAAAAAACAAATTGCATGCAGTTTTGCACTCAAACGCGTGATTTACGGCGAAAAAGCAAATCTTTTTATGGTTACGAGCTTAGGCGCCGCATCTTAACTCAGTCAATGCCACCATTGGCAGAATCC
>NZ_JAILWL010000014.1 GCF_025698965.1 Roseibium sp. | reverse complement strand
CGAAAAGAGAGAAGACAGGCCCGCGTGGCTTGAACCCTTCGCCAGGCATCGCCTTTTCCGCCCACAGGTCCCAGTCTCCAACCCAGGCTGTGTCGGTCAGACAGGCGACGTTTTTCAGATCTTGCGGTCGTATCAATTCCTGCGCCAGAGCAGGTGAACAGACGGGTAACACTTCCTCACGTCCCATCTGAACGCCGCCGTCCGGAACGGTTTCGCAGTAAAACAGGCAAAGATCATAAGGAACTCTTTTCAGATTGGGCGGTGTTTCCAGGGCTGTTACGGAAATATCGATGTCGGTCAGTTGCTCCCGCAAGGCTGGCAGTCTCGGTGTCAGCCAAAGTTGGGCCAAGGCGGGCAATGCCGCAATGTGTACCTTATGCGGCGCGGCATCCTGCTTGAGATCGCGTACGGCCTGACCAAGTGAATCAAAGGCACTGACAAAGGCCGGCAATGCCCTTTGACCTACCGGTGTGAGCTTCACGCCTCGCGCGTGACGCGCAAACAGCGGAGCACCGATTTCATCTTCCAATGATTTGATTTGCGCCGCGACCGCTCCCGGCGTCACCCCGAGTTCCTCGGCAGCGAGCGCAAATCCACCGAGACGCGCTGCCGCTTCGAATGTGCGAAGGGCATTGAGAGAGGGCATTCTGGGGACTGGTGGAGATATCGACACTTTGAGACCTAATTTTTCTAGCCCTTATTTATCTAAAAACTGATTTGCGGATTTGCAAGCATAAGCTCACTCTGGTGCCAGATCGTATTGGAGGAATTTGAATGTCAGTACATGAACTCAGGCCATGGCTGCCGCAGGACGTGGCAACGCGTATTGACGGGATTGCCGACAATATCCGCCCAATGACATCCGATCAGGTGACGAGCCGCATCGATGAACTGGTTGCAGAAAACCGCGCGATCCATGAACGGGATTGCTTCAATCTCAATCCGGCAACCAATGTCATGAACCCGAAAGCCGAAGCTCTTCTGGCCAGCGGCCTGGGTTCCCGTCCCTCGCTTGGCTACCCTGGTGACAAATATGAAATGGGCCTCGAGGCAATCGAAGAGATTGAAGTGATCGCTGCAGACCTGGCGTGCGAAGTCTTCAATGCGACCTATGCGGAAATCCGGGTCGCTTCTGGTGCTCTTGCCAATCTCTACGCTTTTATGGCGACCACAAAACCGGGAGACACGATCATTGCCCCTCCTGCATCGGTGGGTGGTCACGTAACGCATCACACTCCAGGTTGTGCAGGTCTTTACGGGTTGAAGGTCCACGAAGCTCCGGTCGATCCGGATGGTTATACGATTGATCTGGCCGGACTGCGCACCCAGGCCCTGGAATTGCGCCCGAAACTCATTACCATCGGCATGAGCCTCAACCTGTTTCCGCATCCTGTTTCAGAAATTCGGGCCATTGCCGATGAAGTCGGGGCCTATGTTCTGTTCGATGCGGCCCATCAGTGCGGCATGATCGCGGGCGGTGTGTTTGCCGATCCGTTGGCAGAAGGTGCGCATTTGATGACGATGAGCACCTACAAAAGTCTTGGCGGACCGGCTGGTGGTCTGATCGTCACCAACGAGCAACATCTTTCCAGAAAGCTGGATGGGATTGCCTTTCCCGGACTGACTGCAAATTTTGATGTTGCAAAATCCGCGTCCCTCGCCGTCTCACTTGTTGACTGGCGGGACCATGGGTCAGCTTATGCGCAAAAAATGGTCAGCACGGCGAAAGCCCTCGCAGCCGCTCTCGCCGAAGAAGGTTTGCCGGTCTATTCAAGCGAGCGAGGTTTCACCGCGTCCCATCAATTTGCTCTGGAAGCGGCCCCGTTGGGAGGAGGCCAGACAGCGTCGAAGAAACTGCGCAAAGCCGGATTTCTTGCCTGTGGCATAGGCCTTCCGCTTCCTGAAATCGCCGGTGACATGAACGGACTTCGGTTCGGCACGCCGGAGCTCGTCAGATGGGGCATGAATGAAGCCGACATGCCGGAACTTGCCCGCCTGATCGCCGAAGCATTGCGATCCAATGCCCCGGAAGCAATGGCCGGCAATGTGTCGAAATGGCGGAGGAGCTTTGATACGTTGCACTACGTCCGGTGATGTTTCCCACAAACGGCAGGATCGAAGTCGGTCCTGCCTTCTTCACCTGCGACCAAGCACCAGACCGGTCACAAGAGGCAGCAACAGCACCATGCCGGTGAATCTGGCAATCTGATGCGCGGCAACGAAAGCCGGGTCGAGATCAAGCATGAAGGCAAGAAGGGTCATGACTTCCAAGCCTCCCGGAGCATAGGCAAGCAGAGCCTGACCGAATGGAATGTCCACCAGGGTGGAAATCAGAAGGGCCCCCAGGATGGAGGTCAGGAAAGCCGCGGTGAAAGCGGCAAGCGAAGCACCAAGAACGCTGACAAATTGGCGAAATGTCATGTTGCCAAAGCGACACCCGATCATGGCCCCCATCATGACGAAACAGGGAATGACCACATAGTAAGGTAAGATCAGCGTCCATACCCCTGAAGCGTTCAGACCCGCACTCATGAAGAATGCCCCGGTCATCCAGCCACCCGGCACCCTCAGCTTTACCGCCAGCAAGCTGGCAGCCAGACAAAGAGGCAAGCCGATCAGAATCTCAAAGAAACTGGATGACAACAGGATGATGCCTTCCCCCTCGATCGTCCCGTTTGAGGACACCACGGCAAAGGGGAGAATCGCAACGAGAACAAACAGGCGCAGGGACTGGCTCGACGCGATCCTTGGCAAATCGGCTCCCCGGTCAGAGGCAAGTGCAATCACATAAGACAGGGCACCCGGAATTGCGCCGAAATAAGCCGTCTCCTTGGACCACTTGGCGCCAAAATGCAGCACGGCATATCCAGCCAGCGTCACGCAGACAACGACGACGAGCAACAAGGCCATGGAGACCGGCCATTCGCCAATTCGCTCGACAACATCAGGCCGGACGCCAGCCCCCATCGAAACACCAATCAGGACGAACAACGCATCCCGCACACGGTTGGGCAACGCCGTCGGCACTCCCGAGAGCGTTGCGACGGCCACGAATACCATAGCTCCGGAGAGCCATGCCGCAGGCAATTCGAGAAGATAAAACACTCCTCCTCCCAACGCCGCGATCAGCAGCGTTATCGGCAGTCGGACAATGGAGGTATCAAGCGTTGCAGACTTCATAAGCAACCGTCTGAGTTGGAGGAACCATAGCTGCTATACATATGTTGATCGTCTTGCGCATGATTGATTGCATCAATCAACATGAACAAGTTAGAGACCTTACGTCGTCGTTCCCGGTAACGTAACTGCCTTAGGTGTGACAAAGGGTGACCCCTCGATCAGCTCTTGCTTGCAAGCATGCCTCACAGCCGGCCTCAGTTCCAGTTCCTCTAACATGTTCCGCATGCCTGGCGTTGCCTTGAGGGACCAGTCTCCGCAACAGCCATAGACCTGCGCCCATCTTGCACAAGCGGCCAGATAGTGGTCCAGACAGCTCAATCGGTCACCAAGCACATAGGGGCCACCGGTTGCCGCAATTTCCTTTTCGATTTGCTGAAAACTGGTCGAGATGCGCGCCATCAATGGCTCGGCAATTACATCCAACTGGTTTCTGTCCTTCAGATATCTGTGCGGCTTGAACGAGATACGCAAGTCAGAATGGAGGGTATTGGACAGAAAGAACAACCATTTCAGAAACCGGCCACGTTCCGAAGAGAATGTGTCCGGGGCCAGCCTTCCGTGCGTATCTGAAAGAAATAGGAGAATCGCACCGGTCTCGAACATCGGTGCATCCTGCCCTTCGATTTCAAGAACCGGAATCAAGCCCTGCGGATTGAGTTTCCGATAAGCCTCTGATTTTTGTTCTAAAACAAGACGATCCACCGGAACATAGTCGTAAGGTACACCAAGCTCTTCGAGAATCATCCGAACGACAAAATTGGCACTATCCGGGGAGCCGTGAAGCCTGTAATGCGGCGCAGTTTCGTCCGGAACGGACATCTCTTCAATTTCGCTCACTTCTGATCTCCAATTTCTGTGCCACGGACTTGAGCAATATCAAGGCTTCGTCGTCCTTTTTGCGGAAATTATGGACGCATGACAAATGATCCGCTTTCCTATGCCCTGCGCAACGTGCCGCGCTACACAAGTTATCCCACCGCTCCGCATTTTCATGGCGGCGTGACAGCCGACACCTATGCTGACTGGTTGGGGGCCTTGAAGCCGGACGATACGCTGTCGCTTTATCTTCATGTGCCTTATTGCCGTGAGCTTTGCCACTATTGCGGTTGTCACACCAAGGCAACCCGCCAGGAAGCGCCACTTGTGTCCTACGCTGCGGCGCTCGGTCAGGAAATCGAGCTGGTCGGGAAACACGTTCAAAAAGCCGGTCCGGTTCGCCACATTCATTGGGGTGGCGGCACCCCAAGCCTGCTGCCAAGGCAAAGCCTGATTGATCTGACTGTCTCAATGCGTGTGCATTTTGACCTGTCCCCGGATCTGGAACACGCGATTGAGCTCGACCCGCGGCTTGTGAGCGCTCAACTGGCAGACACGCTCGCGACGATCGGTATCAACCGGGCAAGCCTCGGGGTGCAGGACTTTGACCTGAACGTCCAGAAGGCCATTGGCCGTGTTCAGCCTTACGAGGTTGTCGAAAAGGCAACGACTCATTTGCGTTCGGCCGGTCTGGATGCGCTCAATTTCGATCTGATGTACGGCCTTCCCGGCCAATCGTCTGCAACAATCCTGGACACGGTCGAAAAGACACTTTCGCTCGCACCAGGAAGAATTGCGTTATTTGGCTACGCGCACGTTCCCTGGATGCGAAAGCACCAGCGGTTGATTGACGAGAAAGCACTGCCTTCTGCCGCCGAACGGCTCGAGCTGGCAGATCTTGCCCGCAACGCCCTGCTGGATGCCGGTTATGTCGCCATCGGTCTCGACCATTTCGCGCGGGCGGATGACAGTATGGCGATTGCACTGTCCGACGGATCGTTGAAGCGCAATTTCCAGGGTTACACCACCGACCGGGGCGAACAGCTCATCGGCCTCGGTGTGTCATCCATCGGAAAGCTGTCAAACGGCTATATTCAGAACATGCCGGATGTCGGCAACTGGAGACGCAGCATAATGTCCGGCGAATTTCCGGTCTGCAAAGGTCTGGCCCTGTCGGCCGACGATCGCTTGCGCGGTCAGATCATTGAAGATCTGATGACAAATTATACGTGTGATCTTGCACAGGTCTGCAAGACACACGGATTGTCGATCCAGGACCTGTCGGAAGCCTTTACTGCATTGGAAGACCTTGCCGAAGACGGACTGGTTGACCTGGAACTTGGTGCCAACGACAATGCGAGGGTCAAGGTTACAGCAGCAGGTCGCCCCTATGTACGTCTCGCTGCCGCGGCATTCGATGCCTATCTTGCCGACAGCATGGCGACCGGCAAGGCAAGACACTCCGCCGCTGTTTGATCCCTCCGTGCTCCCGACAAAAGCGCGCGTTTCGCGCGCTTTTTGTGATTAAGGCGTGGGGCGTAAATATAGACCGGTCAATGTTCCGTCCTTTGCCTGTGCCAATCCCCATTCCAGCCGGCCATTTTCGAAATCGACGATATAAATATCGAATCCATCGACGCCGATACCGCGAAACTCGATCGACCCAACAGCTCCAAGACGTTCCAATTCACGCATGACAGTCGGTATCTGTTCTTGTGCCAGCGACCTGAGCACCGGGCTCATGCTGTCGTAATCCGGCTGTCCCTTTCTGTGATCCTCGATTACTTTTCGCAACAATTGCTCGCTTCCCGGAAAGGGCGTTTTTGCCTTTATGCGCTCGTCCAGTTCCCGTTCCGCCTTGTCATACGCACCCGTTTCGCATCGCAAGGCCTTCGTTTCGTAGCCGCCCTGATGAAGAACAAGACCGTCGATGTCACCGGCCTTGTTTCTTGAAAAAACAATCTGTGCGGGCGTGACCTTCAGAAAATAATGATCCGCTTCTTCACAAAACAAATCACATGCAGGCTGGCCGAGGAGCTGAACGCGCAAACGGTCTCGAGCGGTCGTGATCCGTAAAACGCTGCCGTCGTCAAACCGGTACTCTCCAGCACAGTCCTCAAGCTCTCCTGAGTCGGGCTCTTTTTTCGTCCTCGGCCGTGCCTGGACATAGCGTTTCCAGGCGAATTCATCCGCAGTTTCACTCATTTGAACCTCCTTTGCCAAATCAAGGAGATCGTCCATGGACAGCCTGTCTCCCGAACCGCACTTAGCCCGAAGAGAGCAGATCAACCGAAGACTGCGTTCGGCTTGTTCCAGGCGGTTGTTTTGCAGGGTTTCCTGCATTTCCAAAAGACGGCTGACATCAGTGGTCTGGCCGGAGAGCAGCTTTGCAATCTCCGACAGGCTGAGCCCCAGTTGTTTGAGAAACATGATTTCGTTCAGGCGAGCGATGTCCTCCGCACCATAGAGCCGCCAATTCTTTTCCGTGCGAAGCGGAGCCAACAGCCCTTGCGCCTCGTAAACTCGAAGAGCCTTTACGGATATTCCGATCCGGCTGGCACATTCTGCTGCCGTTAACAAGGTGTCTTTCGGGGAATGTCTGTCCATGGGAACCTCCATAAAGGTTCCTGTAAGCTATGACCGTAGGTCCGGCTCAAGGCAAATCTGAAGAGTTTTTTACTGCTTTTGCATCAAAAAAAAGGCCGCGGTGACCGCAGCCTTCTCATCATTCGTGGCAGTGGTGTTCAGTGCATTCCGGTCATCTGACACAGCGTACAAACGCGGTTCAAATGAATCTTGTCGGCCTTGTCCACACGAATAACGCCACGACGTTTCAGATCCGACACAACCCGGCTCACCGTCTCGATGGTCAATCCCAGATAATCGGCGATTTCCTGTCGAGTCATGTGCAGTTGCAAGTCACAGCTGTCATCATTTTCGTCGCTCGGCCCGACACAGCCAAGTCCACCGCGCTGCGGCACCAGGTGCATGAAGAAGCTGGCAACACGTTCGATTGCAGATTTGCGTCCGAGCAGAACAGCATGCTCATGCAGCGCCTGCATTTGCGTGGTGAGACACTTGGTCAGCGTCCGTTGAAGTTCGTCGGACCGTTCAACCTGCCTCAGATCGATTTCCTGCACTTCAGCATCGGTTAGCGTTTCAGCCGTGCAGTCGTATTCGTCGCTGCCGGCGAGACCGAAAATATCACCAGGACGCAACACTTCGACAACCTGCCGACGACCATCGGGCAAGAGCTTGTAGAGCATCACCGAGCCGCTGACCAACTCATAAAGACGCTTGGTGGGGTCGCCCTCATAGTAGATCACCGCATGGGTTTCATACTGTGACGCCCTACCACCGAATTCGGAAAAGGAAGTCTTGCTGTGCGCGCACATCACTGCGCGATTGTGTTTTACGCCGACGCCATGACCAGAGCTGCCCGCTTCAAGATATGCCATGTAACCCTCCTTCGTGCAGACCTGCACGGCCTTCATTGCGCAACGACAGCCATCGCTTTCACTCACCCATGAAACTGCATAACCCTGCAATTCGGGGGTTCTCACCTGCTGCTGCAAAGTATCCCGTCCGACACTTCGCCAGTTGCAAGATGCACCTTAACCGTTGGAATGTACTGGAGGAATTCGGTCGACTGCGTAAGAGGAACTACATATGAGATGAAAGGACGCACGACTTTGGTCGAACAGGTGCCTCGGTAAAATTTCCGATCAAGTTGACCGGGGCTTCGCGACACCCCGACCGATTTTTGCCATTGCTGACGCCAGCATTTCCATGGAAAGCGGTTTTCTCAGAACGGTCAGCTCAGGCACTTCGTTCAAGTGCCGCATCAACTTGACCCGCGACTTGCCGGAAATCACGATAATATTGGGAGGATCCGGCTGTTTTCTAAGCTTTTTGACGATATCAGCGCCGCTCATTCCAGGAAGGCCCAGGTCAACAATCACGCAATGGGAAGCCAACAGGTCTGCCTGTTCGAGGAACGTTTCACCATCTTCATAGATTTTTGGAAGATGATCGAGATCAGCAAGCGCCAGTGCCAGCGCATCTGCAACCGCTTCGTCATCTTCCACTATATGTACTAGCACGTAGCTTCATCCTCAGCCGCTGCAATTTGCCGGATCTGACATGAAACATACGCCACATTCGACCGAACGCACGTACGCATAAATACGCTGTCGCATGACTACGTATGGCTGCTGACAGCTGCGAAACACCAAAGATCGCGGAATTCCGCGCACTTTATCCCGCGTTCGGATGCCTCAGCACGATTCGCACGAGATCTGCGGCATTGCGGGCGCCGAGCTTTTCCATGATACGGGCCCGATGCACTTCGACGGTTCGAGGACTGATCCCCAATGTACGTCCGGCTTCCTTGTTGGAGGCGCCGTCGGTGATTTCCTTGAGCACTTCCAATTCGCGGCGCGTCAACAGTTCCGCCCCCTGAAATGACGGCGTCGAGAGTTCTTCCTCCCGTTGCTTCATCGCCTTGATACTGTCCTGGACCCGCTCCAGCACCGTTTCGGCAGAGAACGGTTTTTCGATGAAGTCGAAAGCACCGTTCCGAATAGCTTCAACCGCCATGGGAATGTCCCCCTGCCCGGAAATGATAAAGATCGGAGCAGGATAGTTTTCCGCATTCAAAGCTTTCAGGATCTCGATCCCGGACCGCCCCGGCATATGGACATCCAGCATGACGCAAGCCGGAACCGCCTTGCTCGCGAACTTGATGAACGTGTCACCGTCGGAGAAGGTTTCAACCACATATCCTTCCATGTTGAACAACACAGACAGCGCATCGCGCACCGCAGGGTCATCATCAACGATGTAAATGGCCTCCGCGTCAGAATTCATTTGTGTCTTATCCTTACCAGTTATTCAGCGACCGTTTCATGAGGTCCTGCATTGAAGTCTTCCGGCGGGTTGACAGGCAACGTCAAAAGAAAAGACGCACCGTTGCCGTCCTGCGATGCTTCCAGTCTTAAATCACCACCATGGTTCTGCGCAATCGATCTGGAAATTGCCAGACCAAGGCCCACACCTTTGTGCTTGGCGCCGGTAAAGGCGCGGAACAGACCGGCGACCAGTTCCTTCGGCACGCCGGGTCCATTGTCCTGAATCCGGAATTCCAGCCTGTCGTCTGCATGCTGAACGGACAGCGTGACCTTCTTGACCGGCTGTCCGGCGACAGCTTCGCGCGCATTGCGTAGGAGATTGATCAGGATCTGCCGGATTTGAACTGGATCGGCTTGCAATGGCGGTAAGTCCGGCTCGACTTTCGCACTGAAACAGGATTTTGCTTCACCATTGCCGAGCTCTGCCATCTCAAGGCAGGTTTTAACCAGATCAGGTACGTTGATCTTCTGGCGTTCCGGTGCCTTCTTCTCGACGAGCTGACGCATACGCTGGATAATTTCTCCCGCGCGTTCAGCTTCGCGGACGGCCTTGTCGATCACCTCAAGGATCAGGGGATCGAGGCTTTCTTCAGCTTTGACCTTACGGGATACCGTCTGCAAGTAAAGAAGCGTGGCGGTCAAGGGCTGATTGAGCTCATGAGCGATCGCAGCACCCATTTCATCAAGCGCACTGATGCGGGTCATGTGCAGAAGCTGAGCCTGCGTTTTGGCAAGCCTGTCTTCAATTTGCTTGCGGGGGCGCAAATCCCTCAAAATGCCGATGAATTGACGTCCGCATGGCGTCGAAGCGTCGCCAACGGACAACTCGATCGGAAACACCGTGCCGTCCTTGTGACGTGCCTGAACCTCACGGCCAATGCCAATGATCTTCTTTTCCCCCGTGTCCAGATAGTTCTGGACATAGTGGTGATGCTCTTTGGCATATTGTTCAGGCATGATCCGGCTGACGTCACGACCCAGAAGGTCCGAGGCTTCATATCCGAAGAGCTGTTCGCAGGCCTTGTTAAACGCCAGGATCTGTCCACGATCGTTGATCACGACGATGCCATCGGCCGCTGTATCGAAGACGCTTGCAAGGCGCGCTTCCGAGACTGCGGCCGTCTCCTCGTCATGATCTAAAACGCTGTCGCGCGTCATCCCTCAACCCATATGGAAATCGTGTCCAATTATGGTTTAGGGGTTTTCCCGTATGGCAGCAACCCGTCTATCGGCTAAATCTCTGGGAGCCAAGCGTTAATTCGCCGCACTGCTTCTTCCAAGTGATCCTTCCGGCGGGCATAGCAAAGTCGCAGATAGTTTTCACCGCCAACCCCAAAAGCAGTTCCGGGAGCCAGACCGACGCCGGTCTGTCGCACGAGATCCAACGCGAACTGACGCGTGTCCGTAACTCCGTCAATTGAAAAGAAGAGGTAGAATGCGCCATCGGGAGGCATCACCTTGACCCGGGTCACCCCTTGAAAACCCTGCAGCACGCATTCCCGTCCCTTCCTTGCACGAAGTACCTGCGCTGCCAGAAACTCCTTGCCATCATTCAAGGCCGCGACAGCTCCCCATTGCGAAAAGGAGGGGACGCCGGAGGTTGAATACTGGATAAGGTTTTCAAACACTTGACCGAGAGCGGGAGGTGCAGAAATCCAGCCAATCCGCCAACCCGTCATCGCCCAGTTTTTCGACATGGAATTTACGAAGATGATCTGATCGTCTTCCTCCGCGATGTCGTAAAATGACGGCGCTCGCGCCTCGTCGCCATAGTAGAACAACGTGTAGATTTCGTCGGCAATGATCCACAGATTGTGACGGCGCGCCAGCTCCAGCATGCCTTTCAAAAGGTCTTCTTTTGCCACCCAGCCTGTCGGATTGCATGGCGAATTGAGGAACACAGCAGTGGTTTCCGGCGTGATAGCCGCTTCGATGTCCTCCAGATGCAGTTGCCAACCGTCATCTTCGGCGCGCTTTCTCACGGGCACGGCCCGAGCACCGTGAATTTCCACAGCCGCTGTGATGTTAGGCCAGGTCGGAGACGGGACCAGGACCTCCTTGCCTGCGCTCGAAACCGCCTGAACCGCAAGCTGAATGGACTGCATGCCCGAACCCGTGACGTAAAACCGATCGGGTGAAAACGTCTTGCCGTAAAGGTCCTGATGATACTGCGCCAGGGCTTCACGCAATTGCGGGATTCCGCGCTGGTAGGTGTAGAATGTCTCGCCCCGATCAAGCGAGTTCTTCGCCGCCTCGCGAATGAACTCCGGTGTCGGCAAGTCCCCTTCCCCGGCCCAAAGCGGGATCAGATCCTCTCGCCCCCTGCCAGCATTGAAAACTTCGACAATCCCGCTTTCAGGAGCATTGCGCCCTTCCGGGCTCAGCCGGTCAATCAGACTGGTCAATTGGTTTTCCCCTCAAATCAGATTGCCGACACCTTACTTGGTTTGTCTCGAGATGTTTTATGAAAGGATGTGAAGCGAACTTCACCAACTGTTATGAATGCCAACTATTTGCCTACTGGACTGAAATCCGTTCTCATGTGTCTTGTTCGCAAGACGAATAGACAGCAAGTGCAAGCTGTGGTCGGATCTGGAAAAGCAGCGCAAAAGTTTTGCCCAGGTCACTGGGCAAGGCTTTTTAAAAGGCACACAAACCGATCGGGAGGACGGTAAGCCAAACCATGCTGCACGGGTGGTTCGTGATATTGGCCGCAACGGCCTACATCCTGTTCTTGTTTGCTATTGCCAGCTACGGCGATCGCATGACACGCCGCTATTCCTCGCGCAAGGGAGGACGGCCGTTCATCTATGCGCTTTCGCTTTCCGTCTACTGTACGTCCTGGACCTTTTTCGGTTCAGTCGGCAATGCCAGTCGCAATGGCGCGGAATTTTTGACGATCTATATTGGCCCGCTACTTGTCTTCGCGCTTGGATATCCCTTGCTGCGCCGGATCATTCAGATCTCGAAAACGGAAAGCATCACCTCAATTGCCGACTTTATCGGCGCGCGCTATGGCAAAAGCCAGACCGTTGCAGCGCTCGCAACCTTGATCGCGGTGATCGGCGTCATTCCCTATATCGCCCTGCAGCTCAAAGCTGTTTCCCTGTCTGTGACGACAATGGTCGGTCCGTTGATTTCACCTGGCGATGTCTTCACGCCGATTTTCAATGACCTGACACTTCTGATCGCATTGGGCATGGCGATTTTCAGCTGGGCCTTCGGGACTAGGCATATTGATGCTACCGAGCACCAGGAAGGATTGATGCTGGCGATTGCGGCGGAAGCTATCGTCAAGCTCATTGCCTTTCTGGCGGTCGGCATCTGGGTCACCTACTGGCTCTTCAACGGCCCGTTCGATCTTGTTCGCGCCATTTCCGAAGCCCCCGAAGTCGCCGAGGTCTTCGAGCAACCGGTCAATATCAGCAACTGGGTTGTCTTGTCCGTGCTCTCCGCCTTTGCCGTTTTGCTGCTGCCGCGCCAGTTCCATGTCACGGTGACGGAAAACAATTCGGACGCGGAACTTCGCCGGGCGACCTGGATGTTTCCGCTCTATCTGGTGCTGATCAACCTGTTTGTGATCCCGATTGCCGCCGCCGGTCTCTTGCGTTTCGGACAGGACATCAACCCCGATACATTCGTTCTTGCCTTGCCGCTTGATGCCGGCCAGAACTGGCTCGCGCTGTTCGCCTTTATCGGCGGCCTGTCAGCTGCAACCGCGATGGTGATCGTTGCCACCGTTGCCCTGGCCATCATGATATCAAACGACATCGTCGTCCCGCTTTTGCTGCGACGGCACAGTGAAGACGAACTCGTCGCCACAAGCGGGCGGGACATGAGCCGCCAGTTGCTCTTGATCCGGCGGCTGGCGATTTTCGCAATCCTGCTGCTGGCCTATGCCTATTACCGGGCGGCGGGCGACACCGCTGCGCTTGTCTCGATCGGGCTGCTGTCCTTTGCGGCCATCGCACAATTTGCTCCTGCCTTTGTCGGGGCACTCTTCTGGCGACGGGCGACATCCCTTGGGGCCATCGCAGGTCTCAGCGGCGGTTTCCTCCTGTGGGGTTACACGCTTCTACTGCCGACATTCGCGCAATCGGGGCTCATTTCCGACGGTTTCCTGATTACCGGCCCCTTCGGCGTCGGCTTTTTGAACCCCCAGGCTCTTCTCGGTCTTGATATCGATCCGTTCATACACGGAACGGTTTGGAGCCTGGCGGTGAACATCCTTCTGTTTGTCGGCGCTTCTTTTCTCAGAAAACCATTGCCGGCGGAGACCTTGCAGGCCAACGTTTTTGTTCCGGCCGAATTCTCACCGACCCCGGGCCTGCGATACTGGCGAACTTCAGTCACGGCGGGAGACCTGCAGGCGACCGTTGCCCGCTACCTTGGTGAGGAGCGCACTGAACGGTCATTTCAACGGTTTGCCAGTGAACGCGGCATTCCGCTTGATCTCAACACGCTTGCCGATGCCAACCTGCTACGGTTCTCCGAGCAGCTTCTTGCGAGCGCAATTGGAGCCGCTTCCTCCCGTCTCGTCCTGACCTTGATGCTCAAGCGTCACGACCCTTCCACCAAGGGAAGCGTGAAGCTGCTCGATGATGCGTCGATTGCCATTCAGTACAATCGCGATCTGCTGCAAACAGCGCTCAATCAGGTTCGACAAGGGATCGGGGTTTTTGATCCGGACCTGCGTCTGATCTGCTGGAACCGTCAGTTCCGCGATCTGCTCGGATTGCCTGCCGATTACGGTCAGGTAGGCACCACCCTGGACGCGATCATACGCTTCAATGCTGAGCGTGGAGAACATGGCCCCGGGCCCGTGGAAGTGATCGTGGCTGATCGTATCGAGAGACTGGTGCTCATTCAGGAGACCTACCAGGAAAGGCTTGAATCAACGGGTACCGTGTTCGAAGTCAGAATCAGCCCGATGCCCGATGGCGGCATCGTGACCACCTATACGGATATAACCGAGCGGGTAATGGCTGAAGAAGCGCTCGCGCGTGCCAACGAAACGCTCGAGCGGCGCGTACGTGAAAGAACGGAAGAACTGACCCATGTCAACGAACGGCTTGTGGAGGCAACCAGGGCAGCCGAAGAGGCCAATATCGGCAAGACCCGTTTCCTTGCAGCTGCCGGTCATGACATTCTGCAGCCTTTGAACGCAGCCCGTCTTTATGCCTCGGTTCTTGTGGATCGGCTACAGGAAGGCAACGATGGCGAGCTCGTCCGCAATGTCGAATCCGCACTGGAATCGGTTGAAGACATCATTGGCGCGGTACTGGATATCTCCCGGCTGGACACAGGCGCGCTAAAACCGGAACCGACCGTCTTCCGGCTGGATGAACTGCTTCGGGGTCTGGCCCTGGATTTTCAGCCCGTGGCGCAGGAAAAAGGACTGGAACTCAAGATTGTCGAGACTTCCGTATCCGTTCGCACAGACAGGAGATTGCTTCGCCGGCTGTTGCAGAACCTTATTTCCAACGCACTGAAATACACCCAGAAAGGCAGGGTTCTTGTCGGATGCCGCCGACGTGGAAACCGTGTTGTTGTCGAGATCCACGACACGGGCATGGGTATTCCCAAGAGCAAGCAAAAAGCAATCTTCCAGGAGTTTCACCGACTGGACGACGGCATGCGCGTTGCCAAGGGGCTCGGCCTCGGCCTGTCCATCGTGGAACGGATCAGTCATGTGCTGAAACACCCGGTCGAACTCAGGTCCGACGCAAACCGGGGTTCCTGTTTTGCCGTGGAACTGCCTCGCTCCGCCGCAATGCCGGATCTTGTACCGGTACAGCAGACCCCCGCCTCGGCAGGTCATCTGGAAGGGTTATGTGTTGTCGCCATAGACAATGAACCCGACATTCTGAGCGGAATGCGCCATCTGCTGTTGAACTGGAAGTGCAACGTCTTCACCGCGTCGGACGAGGTCGAAGCGGCCTCGGCCCTCAACAAGGCCGGAGCAACACCGGATGTAATCCTTGCGGATTATCACCTGGACGATGGCACAGGTATTGATGCGATCGTGAAACTGCGGTGGAAATTCGGCAGTCATATACCCGCCATCCTGATCACGGCAGACCGAAGCCGCGCAGTGCGCACTGAAGCCGGGGACAAGGACATCACTTTCTTCAACAAGCCGGTTAAACCGGCAGCGCTGAGGGCTCATCTGACCCGCTGCCAGGCAGGACAGGCCGCAGAATAGAATGAAGTGACGGGAAGACCTTCAGAGGGCTTCTTTGCTGATACCAGGCTGATCAGGCGAAGCGGCCTCCCCGGCATCCAACCAGTCCTTGTTTTCAATCCGCGTGATGTTCCGGGGATTTGCGTCCGGTTTTCCGAAAAAGTACCCCTGCAGGGTGTCACATCCGAGCGTTTTCAGCGCATCCACCTGGAATTGCCGTTCAACGCCTTCGGCCGTCACTTCGAGGCCCAGATTATGCGCAAGGGCAATGACCGCTGAAATGATGGCGAGGCCGTCGCTACGCTCGCCGATTTCGTCGACAAACGATTTGTCTATCTTGATCTTGTCGAACTTGTACTGACGCAGATAGGAGAGCGACGAATAACCTGTACCGAAGTCATCAAGAGAAATCTTGATCCCCAGATTGCGCAGTTTCTGGAGTTTTTCCGATGCTGATCCCAAGTCGCGCAGGAACACGGATTCGGTGATTTCCAGAACCAGTCGTTCGGCAGGAAATCCGGTTTCTTCCAATACGGATGCGACGCTGTCCACCAGGTTGGGATCCATGAACTGAACCGAGGACAGGTTCACGGCAACGCTTTCAAGATCCGGGCACTGGCTAGCAGCCGTACAAGCCCTTTTCAACACCCAGCTGCCGAGTGGCAGGATCAGGCCCGCCTGTTCCGCAATCGGAATGAAAGTATTCGGCGGAACTTCTCCGCGCGTGGGATGAACCCACCTGACGAGAACTTCGCTGGAAACGACCTTGCCGGATCTTGTATCCACAATCGGCTGGAACTCGACACTCAATTTACCGTTTTCAAATGCTTCGCGAAGATCGGATTCCAGCTCTCGGCGCTCCCTGACCTCAAGCTCCATCTCAGCTTCAAAGGACAGGGCTCTGCCACGACCGCTTTCTTTGGCCTTGTAAAGCGCTATGTCCGCCTTGCGCATCAGGTCATCGACGGTGTCATTTACCTCGCCAAACCTCGTGAAACCGACCGTTGCGCCAATTGCAAAATCCCGATTGCCAATCGTAAACGGCTTGCGGGCAACATTGACCAGTTCTTCCGCAAAGGCGCCAGCGGCCTGATCACTGACAAAGTGACCGAGCGCAGCAAACTCGTCACCACCAAACCTGGCAAGGGTAATTCTTCCCTCCCCAACAGCAGTGAACCGTTTCGCCACCTGCTTCAGGAGTTCATCACCGGCCGGGTGACCGCTGGTGTCGTTGACGACCTTGAAATTGTCCAGATCCACCAGAAACAGGGTCAATGTTTTTTGCCCCGAGCTGATCTGGGTCTTACGAAGCAATTCTGCCTGGTTCAGGAACCAGCTCCGATTGCCGATCCCGGTCAGGGAATCGTGTTCTGCCATATGCGCGACAAGGGCATTGGCACGCCGCGTTTCAGTGACGTCGGACGCAACACCTCGATAGCCTGCAAACGAACCGTGATCGTCGTAAGTCGGCCTCGCCGCCAAAGACCACCAGCGCTCATCGCCGTTTACATCCACTCCAATCACGAATTCGCGGAAAGACTTTTGCAGGCTGAAATTCTTTTGAAGCTGGCGAACAACTTCGCGCGCGTCGCTCTGGTTCAGAGAATAGGCCAGATCGACCATGCGCATGGCTTTCAGTTCAACACTGGACCGGCCACTTGCGTGCAGAAACCGCTCGGAAACATTACGAAAATTGCCTGCGCTGTCGGTTTCCCAGATCCAGTCGCTTGCCTTTTCTTCGAACTCGTTCATCAGAAGTGCAATGAGTTCCCCCCTCTGTTTCAGCTCCGCTTCAGCTAGAAAATGAGAGGCGAACAGCCAACCTGTCGCCGTTACGCTGGCAACCACCAGGATCGAATAGCTGGTGAGCAGCAGAAGAAGCTGCCACATGAAGGCGGTTTGGCCGACAAGCAGAGAAATCACAGAGGCTGAAAAAAGGATGGCGATCCAACGAAAGGCAGCCTGTGGCACTGTGGCCAGGGCAAATCCTCCGGCGCAGATCATTGCCGTTGCAATGCAGGAAGACACCCAGATCGCATACACATTGCCACTGGCAAACGCCACAATTGGCACCACCGCCCAAAGCGAACTCAATATCGTTGCATGACGAACGGCTTTCCCCAAAGCACGCCGGGATGCCAATTCAACCGGGTTGTTCCGGGCTGCAATCCATTTTGCGATCGTGAAGCACATCAGGCCGGCGACGGCGATCACCCAGACCGCAACATATGGAACCGGAAGAAATTCCGTGAAAACCGGCGCAACGACAATGGCGTTGACAAGATTCGCCAGAACGGTGAAAGGCGTCAGCCGGGCAATGCTTGATATTTGCGCCGCACGCACCCGGCGCGCAAGAAACTCTTCAACGACCGGATAACCGAATGCCAGCAGCAACGCACGGTTCTGATCCGGTTGCTTCTGTCCGAACTGCTGCTGTTCGGACGGCACTGAGAACGACACACCGCGGGCTTCAGGAACAAGAAACGCCCGGCAGGTCGTGCTGAGGATCAGTTTCCAGTTGGCGCTGAGCCGCATCTTCTCTCCGCATTTGCTACTCAATACCGTGCGTGGCACAGCTTCATGAGCTGCAGAGTTACATTCATTCCCTGAAATTCCGGTAAAAACCAGCGAAGTGTTTCGGGAAATTCGCGAAACTTTTCAAAAAATTAGAACTAATTTTGGTTTACCTTAACAAAGGTTTCCCAAGAGATAGGACGAACAGAAAAACCTGCTACCACCACGCGCAGTAGCTCCCTGCGTCCTGGACCGGGAGCACGGTTTCCGGATTTCATGACTGGTTGGAACCTTTACTGGACTTCTGCTGTTTCCGTTGCATCACCGCCCAGTTGCCACTGGCCCGCTTCGATCTTCGATGCTGCAATGACCGCCTGGGTGCGGCTCTCGACACCGAGCTTTTGCAAGATTGCAGAAACATGAGCCTTCACGGTTGCTTCCGAGACCGACAACTCATAGGCAATCTGTTTGTTCAGCAACCCCTCCGACAGCATCATAAGGACCCGGACCTGCTGGGGGGTCAGCGTGGACAGGCGCTGGACCAGATCTCCGCTTCCGTCATCCGCCTTGAGGTCAACATCCGGTGGTGTCCACATATTTCCGGACATGACTTCTGAAATGGCCTGCCGGATCACATCAATTCCGTGAGACTTCGGAATGAAACCGGAAGCGCCGAATTCAACAGCCCTCCTGATCGCCTGAGGGTCTTCATTCGCCGAAACAACGACGACGGGAACACCGGAATACTGTGCCCTCAAGTACATGAGACCGGAAAAACCGCGCATTCCAGGCATGGTCAGATCCAGCAGGATCAGATCAACATCACCGTCCTGCTCCAGACGCGAGGTGACATCTTCAAGAGCACCGGCCTCTTCGATCGTTGCATCCGGATATTGCGTTTCCAGGGTTTGACGCAGGGCACCGCGAAACAATGGGTGATCATCTGCGATAATGAACCGATACGTTGTCGCCGACACGTTGTAATTCCTCCCAAAACGGCCCTATTCCGCATCACGACCAGCTCAACCGAGCGCATTCCCTCCAAATGCGCTTCAAGGTCACCTGGTTTTCGGGACGTTATCCCCGATCAGCGGCTTGTTTGAAGTATGTTTGCATCATGGATTGCACGCAAGTCAAACCATGCTTTTGACCAACACAATCATGCGGACCCTCCATTCCCGGCAAACACCCACTTTGCGTTGTCTGGTCCTTAATACTTTTCAAAACACAACCTAGAGAGAGGAAAGCAGACAAAACTCTCAACCCTGCATTTAACAAAAAACTTCCGCAGTTGATTTTTCGTCTCTAAATACAGCCAATTGATCAAACGATATATTTTGTCCACAGAGAATATTTCTTATTGATAAATTCACGAAAAGGCGTCAACAAATAAAATTGTACGACTTTGCAACCATTAAATAAAATCACTGAGCGCACGAATCTACAGGATGACAATTCAAGAGACCCTTTTTTCATTTGTTAATCGCTGGGAATGCGATGAGAATGACCATCTAAACGTTCAATATTACTTTAGTCGGTTTGAAGAGGCTGACCGACAATTCCGACTGCTGTCCGGGCTGAGTGAGACACTGGTCGGTGCGCGGCGCGTACGGCACGTGCGTTATCACAAGGAACTGCGCACGGGCGATCTGATCACAGTCCAATCCAGCATTGCCTTTGACGGCCCCCATATGCTGACGGTTGTCCATGAAATGCGGGATGGCGCAACCGGCGCCCTTGCCGCGACAGCACTTGACGGTTACGAGCCGAGTGCCAGCACCGCAAAGACCTTGCGTCAGAGATTTCCAGACACCAATGATTGAAGAGGCTGCCCCCAGGGGAATACAAACCGGACCAGGTGGACTTCGGGCAACTCTTCCCGGGCTTCTTGCAAAAGAGGCTGGCATCTGTTTTCGCGGAACTGTTTTGCCGCGCGATATCGGCGTTGACGGCAAGGCGGACGACCAATATGCGTTGGCCTGCTGCACCGATGGTGTCGCCCACGTTTGGGAACGCACCCCAATGACCCGCGCCTTTCTTGGCGAAAACGGGTTCGGACGTGTTGCTGTGGAGATGAAACTGACCTGGGCAACGCCGTTGAAGACGGGAGATGCCGTCGTGGTAGCAACGGGTTTCACCGGTGTCGGATCGAAATCCTTTAACATGCGTCACCACCTGTTTGAGAGCCGGACCAAACGGCTGGCGGCAACGCTGGATGTCGTGGCGCTTATGATGGACCTGACGTCCCGCACTTCAGTCCAACTGCCTGAAGATACTCAAAACTGCATCTCCAAGATGCTCATTGATTAGAATGGCATCTGCGAAAGACGCGAGGCGATTGTTATTGGTTGCCTTCGTCTTCGAAGTCCTTTTGAAGTTCGCGCACCATGCCAAAGAGGCGTCGCATGGCGCTTTCGGTAAATGTCAGAACCTTTTCAAGCTCCTCGTCTGCCTGTTCGAGACCGGTTGTCTGATCCTCAGAACTGCTATCGGGACCTGTTTGCGTTCCTGTATCCGGCGTGGTGCGATCAAGCGCTGATCCCGGCGGTAATTGTTTTCCCTCGCCGCCGTTACTGCTTTCAAGGTGTTCCAGTCGCGCGGTCAGACGATCCACTTCAGCGGCAAGGTCATTGATTTCGGCAAGGTAAGCATCCTCGGCCAAAGGCACCGGATTGCAGCGCCATGCCGTATTCTGCTCCCGGCAAATGGAAACGGTACCGTTTTGCCGGTCAACTCTCAGAATGTCACCGTCAACTTCCACCAGGGAAAACCGGCCCGGTTGTCCTGACGTTGCCCCTTCGGCTTGCTCCGGCGTGACCGTACCTTCGGCCATTGCAGCGGCTGTCATCATAAATGCAGCCAAGGTACCTGCGAGCAATGATGCGGGCATACGCTTGTTGAACGTCATAATGTCTCTCCGACTTTCGGAATGGCGAACCACCGGTGTTCACTCACCCGATGGTTGCCACGATTCCATGACCAAAGCACGGCCTTTAGCTGTTTTTCAGCTGTTATCGTGAATCTGCGCATCCTTGGTATTTTCTCAAGGCAGCAGTGCTTCAAGATTTTCGATCCGGTCCGCTTCTCCAGTTGGCTTGTCCCAACGCAGCCTGGAAATACGAGGAAACCGCATGGCAACGCCGGACTTATGACGCGTAGACCTGTTCAGTCCTTCAAATGCCACTTCAAGAACCAGCCCGGTTTCCATATCGTGCTGAACTTCTCGAACCGGGCCAAATCGGTTCACCGTATTGTTTCGCACAAATCTGTCTATCTCGCGCAGTTCCTCGTCGGTGAAACCAAAATAGGCCTTGCCGACCGGCACCAATTCAGGACCGTTGTCGCCGTCTCTCCAGACCCCGAAAGTGTAGTCTGAATAGAAAGAGGACCGCTTTCCATGGCCGCGCTGAGCATACATCAGCACCGCATCGATCAGAAACGGTTCACGCTTCCACTTGAACCAGAGACCTTTTGGACGACCGTTCACATAGGATGAGTCCCAGCGTTTGAGCATCACGCCTTCCACCACTGCTGCGTTATCCTTATCCAGGAATTGCCCCGGGTCGGCACGTGCGGCTGCGATTTCCTGCCAATCGCCGACGCTCGTCAGCGGAGACAGATCGATTCGAGGATCCTGAAGGGATGCGATGAAGGTCGACAGCCGGTTCCGACGCTCTGAAAAGGGTAGCCCACGAAGATCTTCTCCTTCCAGATGCAGCAAGTCATATGCCCGTATTGCCGCCGGATAGGATTTAACGAGTTTCGGCCCGGCCGTTTTCCGGTTCAACCGCTTCTGCAGGTCGGAAAAAGGAAGCACCCTGCCGTCCTTTATGATCAGGAGTTCGCCATCGATGCAGGCATCGAAGTCCAACGCGTCCAGGAGGTCGGGAAAAGCCCTTGAGATTTCTTCGCCCGTCCGACTGTAAAGCCGATTGACGCTCTCGCCGGTCTGCGACCTGCCGGCGGCAGCCTGGACACGAATACCGTCCCACTTCCATTCAACGGCAAAATCACTCGCCACCAGTTGAGCGAGGTCTTTGTCCTCATCCAGCGGATGAGCCAGCATGACAGGCCGGAACGGTGCCGGATCGTCATTGTCAGGCGGACCTGTCCTGCCTTCCACCCAGGCGAACAAGACTTCGTAGGGCGGTTCAAGTCCGTGCCAGACTTCTTCAACCTGCGAGGTCTCTAGATCGCCAAGCCGGGCCACAGCCGTCTTGGCAAGTCTGGCCGAAACCCCGACCCGAAGTCCACCTGTCACAAGTTTCAGCAGTGCCCAACGCCCGGTATCGTCCAGATCATCCAGCCAGGCAGTCAACAACCTTGGAACATCGGTCTTGCCTGCCCGCTTAAGCTGGTCGACCACTTCCGACAAGGCAAGCATCTGAGATTGCCCGTCCGTCGCTAAATTTTGCGGCCACATGAGCGCGATGGTTTCGGAAAGATCACCGACAAAATCGTAGGACAGCGCAAACAATTGAGGATCGGTCCGCTCGCTGATGAGAGATCTGAGAAGCGCGGGCTTTGCATGTTTGAAGTTCAGACCGCCGGTGAGCGCCGCCAGGGCATATCCCCTGTCGGGATCCGGTGTTTCCAGAAAGTACCGCATCAACAGCGCCTCCTTGGCAAGACGCCGTGGTTCCAGAGACAACCTGTCAAGCAGCTGGGAGAAAGCTCTCATGAACAGAGAAAAACCGGGAACGAGCTCAATTACAAGACCAACGCCAACAGCGGGATGGACGTTCTGGTCTTTTCCCTGTATAAGCCGCGCCCATCCAATGGCTGATGCAACCTCGGCCCGATCCGGTAGACTGCTGACTGGCACGCAGATGATCCGGAGCAGTTGAAAGATTTCTATGACTGATTTGACGTCTCTCGCCCCGGCCCTGTCGGCCGCGCTGGCGAAACGAGGCTATGAGAGCCTCACTCCCGTACAGGAAAGCGTCCTGAATGAAACTCCGGCGGAAGCTGACCTGCTTGTGTCGGCACAAACCGGTTCCGGTAAAACCGTTGCCTTTGGTCTCGCTCTGGCCCCTACTCTGCTTGGCGACCAGGAACAGCTCGGCAAGGCAGGGGCGCCGATAGCCCTGGCAATTGCTCCGACCCGTGAGCTTGCTCTTCAGGTGAAAGAAGAACTGACCTGGCTCTATAATGAAGCAGGTGCCGTAACCGCTTCCTGCGTTGGCGGCATGGACCCGCGTACGGAACGGCGGACATTGGACCGTGGTGTCCATATCGTGGTCGGCACCCCCGGCCGCTTGCGTGATCACATAGAGCGAGGCTCGCTCGATCTTTCCGAAATTCGTGCCGTCGTGCTCGACGAGGCCGATGAAATGCTCGACATGGGCTTTCGCGAAGATCTTGAGTTTATCCTTGATGCCGCGCCGGAAAACCGTCGCACGCTGATGTTCTCAGCGACTGTTCCGAGGCCGATTGCAGAACTTGCCAAACGTTTTCAAAAAGATGCAGTCCGTCTTTCAACCATCAATGCCCGCGAACAACACGGGGACATTGAATACGTCGCGCATCCGGTTGCGCCGAACGAGCGTGAAAACGCAATCATCAATGTGCTCCGGCTGCATGAAGCCGAGAAAGCAATTGTCTTCTGCTCGACCCGTGAAGCCGTCAGCCGCCTGACCTCACGCCTAGCCAACCGGGGCTTCTCGATCGTGTCTCTTTCCGGCGAGCTCAGCCAGGAACAGCGCTCCAGCGCCCTTGCCGCCATGAAGGACGGACGAGCCCGGGTGTGCGTGGCCACCGATGTTGCCGCCCGCGGTATCGACTTGCCCAATCTTGACCTTGTGATTCACGCTGACCTGCCCACGGGGAAAGCCGCCCTTCTGCACCGTTCAGGCCGTACCGGCCGCGCCGGGCGCAAGGGAACATGCGTGTTGATGGTGCCTTTCCCGCGGCGGCGCCAGGCAGAACGTGTTCTGAACTTTGCCGGGGTCAAGGCAACCTGGAAAGGAGCGCCGACAGCCGATGAAATCCGGGCGATGGATAAGGAGCGTCTCCTGGCCGATCCGGCGCTTTCCGTCGAGCTGGAAGACGAAGATCGGGCAATCGCAATGGAACTTCTGGCTGTCCACAGCCCGGAGCAACTAGCCGCCGCGTTCGTCAAGCTCCGTCAGTCGCGCCTTCCGGCCCCGGAAGAGATTTCCGAGCTCAACGATTCCTTCCTGAAGGGTCGCGACGCAGGCGCCCGCGGAGGCCGCAGCGCGGAAATCACCGGCAAATTCGAGGACGGTGTCTGGTTCTCCTTGTCTCTCGGACATCGCCAGCGGGCTGAACCGCGCTGGATCCTGCCAATGATCTGCCGGGCCGGTCACGTGACCAAGAAAGAAGTCGGTGCGATCAAGATTTTCCAGAACCAGCTCTATTTCGAGATCGCAGGCAAGCATGGTGAACGCTTCGCCGAAGTCATCAAACGGGATGGAACCGGTGAGGACAATGTCGTCATCACCCTTCTGGATGCACGCGGTGGCAAGATCCCGAACCCACCGAAAGAAGACGATGATCGTCGTGGCCGTGGCGGCCCTCCACAGCGCCGTCCACGTAGAGGTGACGCGCCGGACTACGAAACAATGGGCCGTGAAGACACCTTGAAATCCGATCGCCCCAGACGAGGACCAAAGCGTGACTTTGATGGGCCACGTGGCAAGAAACGGCGTAATTTCGGCGATGATGATCGTGCTCCGCATCACCCGGCATATGAGCCACTGGATCCGAAAGCACTGGCGCGGGACCTTGACGGCGAAGACCGAAAGCCCCACGGCAAACGTCACCCTCAGGCAACTGACGAAGGTGATCAGTTCCGCAAGCCGAAAAGCAGGACAGGATCAAAACCGTCTAAGCCGAAAAAGAAAGCTGCGAAGAAAAACAAGCCTTCCCGCTCTGAACGCAAAGCAGCAAAAGCGAAATAATGAATTCCAGCCGGCGGCACTTGTCCGCCGGCTTTTTTTCGAAGGTGGCTCCCCCATCCTGCCCCCGTTTTCTAGAACGAATACGATATGCCAAGACCGCCGGAGAATTGATCGGCTGATCCTTCCTGCTTGACGATAGGACTGTCAGCTGCATCTCCCAGCAACCGGGAGTATTGCGCCCGACCTACAATTCCCCATCGCTCGGTCAAATTAAAGCTGGCGGTTGCCCCCAAACTGACATCCTTGACACCACCCGATGCAGAATAAGCTGCAAGGCCGGATTGGCGGGAGCCTTTTCCGGTCACGCCAAAGTAGGTGTCCATGTAGCCGTCACTTGCCAGGCCGACCGACGTATCAAGGCCGAGGCGTAAACGCTCGGTCGCGGCGACCATATAGGATACTCCGATTGAACCGCTGACACCTTCATGTACCCCGGAAACGTCCGCCATCAACTCGGCTGAAATCTCAAGCATGTCGGATTGCGCCAGCAGGGCGTTGAATTGATAGGTCGCAAATCCACCGACTTCAAATGCTCCGTCAATCGTTTCCAGACGGTCGACCACCTTGTTGGCAGTACCGTCCCGCCCCATGTCGTAGCCGATCGACGGACCAAACTGGAACGCCGCATCCGGCCGCAAATTCAGCGATGCCTCCGGCCCCTTTATTTCCAGTCCAACACCGTATGCAGTCAACTCGGCAAAGAAAAACGGCATGGCGGCATATTCCGTTGCCCCTTCATAATCCGGCTCCGCACCTCCACCGAGAACGACAAACCCGTGAAAACCTTCAGACTGATTTTCTTCCGCCCCATCCAATTCGACCTTATCCGCAGAACCCGCCAAATCGGCAGCCCATGCGGGAGCCACCGCACTTCCGACCGCAACCAGTTTCAATCCTGTAAAAAACGCAATTTCCGTGATGGTGCGCAATGCCCAAGCCTCCGTCCAACGCCCTGCCCCGAGTTCGACACCCGGTACTCCTCATGATCTGGAGCGCCGGTTCGCAGGACGAATTTGACGATGAGCGGTCGGAACAGAAACTCGCATTTCTCGATTGCAATTTGCGCCTGTCCCGGCGCGCACTCGAAGGATTATCCGATTGTTTTTAAAAACTAAATTCGAATTTCCCGAAAATTATTCCGGCTCGTTTCTCTTGAACCGCTCGCGTTCCGGTCACATTTCTGTCCAATCTGCTCCCCGTATAACTGCCTAGTGGATGTGAAGAGGATTAATTGGTGCCCGTACAATTGGAGCCCGGACAAAGGCGTCGGCCAAAGCAGCTGCGTTCGCGGATGATGGTGGAGGTAACCATTGAAGCCGCGCGGCAGGTTTTCGCAGAACACGGCTTTGAAGCTGCCACGACAAATCAGATAGCGGCACGTGCTGGCATCAGCATCGGTTCGCTCTACCAGTACTTTCCAAACAAGGACGCGCTCATTCTGGAGGTTCAGAAAGCTCATCATGGTGAAGTCCTGAGTGTCATCCGGGCCGCGATGGATCGATCCAGAAATCAGCCTCTGAAGACAGCGATCAGAACAATCATCGGCGCCAATCTGAATCTGCATCTCAGGACGCCGCAATTGCACGCAGCCTTCGAGGAGTGGATCCCCACTCAGTCGAGGCATGTTGACCGTGACAGCTTTCAGAACGAAATGGCTAAGACGATAGGTGATTTTCTGGCTTCAAGACCGGAGATCCCAAACAATTCAAATCTCGATTCCCTGATATTCGTTATCATGAACATGGTCCGGTCGATCATGCATGCGGCGGTTCAGGACAACAAAGCCCATCACGACCGTGACCGGATCCTCACTCATCTTTCCGACAGTATTCTGGGATGTCTACCCGTGGTCGATCACGTCGCCGAACAAATGGACGCCGGTTCGTCACACCTTCCCGGTGCTGACAGTTCTTCTAGTCGTTTATGATACAGGCGATGACCCAATCGGCACCATTTTGAACAAGCTGATAGTGGCACGTGAACTCGAACACTGCTTCGCCATCTGCAGTCTCCTGGGTCCAGTCCAGGCTCACAAGGGCCGCCGACCCACTGACATGACTTGAGCTCACGTGGAAATCGGAATGCGTAACGCCTTCCTTTTCCAGAGCTTTCAAGAGCGCATCGATGTTTTCGATCAGTTCGTCATCGTTGTTGAAGACATGGCCCTTTTCGTGTTGCCAGATCGTGGCTGGCATCGCAAAGCAATCACAGATCCTGTCAACGTCGTAATCGTTGAATCCAGCCTGGTAGTCGTCAAACAATTGCGCGATCGCTTCTTCCGCATCATCGTTCGATCCGGTTCGCGCATCATTGTCCTGACCATTGTCAGATCCTGAAAACTCATCGTCATGTGCCATGACTGCCTCCCCAAAGGAATACCGTCTCAAGTTTCCGTCCTGCCGGCCAGCGAATCTCACATTGCATGCGGACTGACGGTATCCTTGCCGTCGTCATAACCTATCATATTGAGCAAGCGGGTGTTTCGTCCATTCAATTTGCGCTGTTGAACGAGTGTATTTTCCAGGTCGACCCGTGAGTGTGTAACTTTGATATGCCACCTGATCGTATTGAATAAACGAAGCGGATCACTGAGGAAGCAAGGGAGACGGCAAACGCCAAGAAGCTTCCGATTGTCCTTTCGCCAACCGGTGGCATCTCAAGGACCGATAATGGAGGGGATATCAGTTTCCGTCACTGTTGGCAGGTAGCCAGCAGGGCCGCTCAGCTTCCATACGCTGAACAAAGGGAGCCACTTTTACAAATCTCATGTTGGTGCTTCCCTCAGAAGTCCAGACAAAGAGTGGTGAATTGACGAGGCCACCGGGGCCAAAAGCCGGACCGGATGCACCTGTCTTCATGGGTTCAAAATGGCGGCTGCCTTCAGGCGGCTTAACGCAGTTGAAGTGTGCAATCACGCCCTTCATGTCGGGCAAAACCTCTATTCGATCCGCAGGTTGATTTCCGACAGTTACGACAGTTCCGCGCCATAGCCGTTCTCCTGACAGGACCAACTTGCCGGGGCGCCCTGCCTCAAGAGCCAGAACGTACGGGTTTTTTTGCGCTGTCTCATCAAATTCGGGATAAAAATAAGGCGCCTTGATGAAATCGAAATTGAACCTCGATGTAATTTCATCCATCCGCCTTGGAAGCTTCAATTCAAAACTCCAATGCGTCACCGGATTTTCAGAGGCAAGCGTATCCTGGTCGATTTCAGATACCACTCTGCCGTGAGACTGCAGCCGCGCAGCGATTGTCTTGGGTTCCGCCACCGGACACAACTTGGTGAAGTCATTCAGGAAACGCGTTCCGGAACGCCTGATTTCATTGGGCTGAATCCAGCAAGCCTTGATGTTCAAAGTCACGCGTTTCCACCAGCTCGGCACACTGATCACCGCGGCAAACCTGTGCCGGCTCGACATGTAACCGCCTGCAGGCATTTTATTGGGACGCACCGCCCAACCAAAAATGGCATTGTCGATACCCTTGATGGTTGGCAAGTCGCTGAACCCGATCACAGACGGATTTGAAAGCACCGCCGCAACGTCCTGAAGTTGCTTGTGTTGCGCCGTAATCTCTCCCTTACCGGCCGGCAGCTTGAGAAAACCTGACAGATCATCCTTCAGGCTTGCGGAATTCAGTTCAAGATCCTCGCCCTCACCTGCCCGTGGACTAACCGTATAAACAGCGACATCGGATTTGCGCGTGTCGATCCATTGCCTGAGATGGCAGGCGATATAGGCTTCCGACATGTCTGTTATTTCGTCATCCAGCAAAGCAACCAGCGTGAGACATTTCTGCACGACGGCGTCCGCCGCCGGATCTTCCGAGACGCTTTGGAATATTTCGTCGCAATCGGATGGATCGTTTCCGAACTCTTCTTGCACAGCCCAGAATACGTTGGAGAACGGGAGGTCGATTTGACGCCAGACCGTGTCCAGAAAGCTCTCTTCTCCTGTATACTCCAGAATATCGTTCTTGAGTTTGCAGCGTTTTTGAGAAACCGCGATCTGGCACCCCGTTACCGCGCATCCATCAAGTGTCACTTCAAGAAAGTCGGTAATGCTCCGCTCTGTTGATACGTAGCCGGGTATGCCGTCCCGCAATCTTTCGTAGATAAATCTGGCCAGCAAATCATGCGTTGCGCGACCTCCTTCGACGAACAGGAAGGCACACCGATAATACTCGCTTATGATGGCGTCTGCCTGCATTGATGCCTGTTGATTTTTCACCGCAGATTTACGGCAATGCTCGATACCGTCCTCCATCGGCGGGAGCAGATGAGCCGTTGCCGCCAGATGCTGTTGACGGACATCAAAGTCTCTTTTCAGAACGGATTGAAGTTCGCCGATATTCTCAGGTCCCGGCAGATATCTGTCGAAGTTCATTAGAGTTTCAAACAACTTCCGTTCGAAACCGGCAATTGCTTCAGTTTCGCTGCCGAATGCCGCCTTTTCGGACGCAGGCAGTTCGGTCATGGACTGCATGAAAACCGCCATCTCGCGCCAGACCAAGATCAAACGAATGAGCGCACGCTTGTATTCCGGATCGAGGAGGGTCGGGGGTGGTCCCACCGAAGGTGGAGGCCCGTTTCGAGGGCGCTGAGCAACATCAGGCTTGCGCGTTTTTGGCAGCTTACCGGTAGTGTTGCTTTCACCTGTTGTGACATCGTTTGGGAGAGAATTGCTTGCCAGCGCAAATTCTTCCCCACCTGGTTTTGGAGGTTCGCTTGTCTGCCTGACGTCAAGCTGTCCCTGCGGTTCTTGTGCTTCCGGTGGCGGCCCTTGTCCGGGCGGACCGGCGAATGCCAGATTTCTCTGAACCGAATATCGAACCGCGTTCACATAGTGTGCTCGCCTAAGCGACTTTCTGTAGCCGCTTCCAAGTGCACCTCCCCCTGTTTGTTCATCGGCGAAGTCAGGCACCCGGTTTTCGACACGCCATTTCAGACCGATGCTTTCCGCAATTCTGTTCAGACAATCGCTTTCTTCCAGGCCGAACTCTGCGCAGGTGAGCTTTATTCTGGGATGAAAAGATATTGCCGTGAAAAACGCGTTGAGCAGTTCCCGCCTCAAAAACCAGTCAAAAGCTATATTTTCCTTGGGATCGACGGGGTTCACCAGGCGGCCTTCGAAATTGAAGGCTTTCGACCTGGTTTGGAGCACACTTGTCAGAAACTGCTGTATTTCACGCTGCCATGACCTCAGGAGTTCGACATCGTCCGCCGAGCGCTTTTCGAGGAAGACGCGAATTGCCTCACAATCCTCTATCATGGTGGCATCCTGGTCGATCACATCGAGGCATTGACCCGCGGTTTCCAGGTAAGTGTCCAGTTCCTGAAAGGAATTTGCCATCTCGACAATGAACACACCGGTTCCCGGATATGTCGTTTGTTCCTTGAAAGGCATGACGACGGCATCAAAATTCAGTCTGTAGAGCGTATTGCCCTCCAGGTCATGACCGTCATCGAGCAAGGTATCCATCAGGTCGGTGCGAAGACGCAGGCGCAGTTTGTCCAATTCGCGAATTCGCTGAGCCAGACTGGCCGCCGGGCTATCGCCAGATGTTGAGACCTGCGCGGATGATGTGACAGTCTCACCGCGTTTTGATTGATCTTTCGGTGCGCCGGGCCCGGCAGCGGGACCACCGCCGGCCAACGCTGCAATCAGCTTTAGGGAATCTTCCGTTTCCGTTCGAGACTGACTTGTAGGGCGCCCGATTTCCCGAAGGACTTCCGGCTTGTTTGTTTCGGCCAGCAACTGTTCCAGCCAGTTTGCCTGACTGAACCGGTCATTCACCAATCTTTCACGCGTATACAACTGGGGTGGTTCGATCGAGAGAACGCCAGACAACGGGGGGCCTGAGATCTTTGTCATGCCCCATTCGTAAACCGGGCGCCCGAAAATGACTGCGCCGACAACAGCAACCATGATCAGCACCATAACCCAGTCACCGAGCCGCCCCAAAAGTGCTGGACGAAGGCCTTTCAACAGGTTGCCGAGCCATGCCCACATTATCGCAGCTCCATCTCACGCGGTTGCTCGGGAACACGTCCCGAGCGCTGCTCCATGAAATCGAGCGCAACATCAACATTCGCCTGAATTGTCAGCTGGCAATAGAGCGTTTCCGTTCCATCGAAGCGACCGTGCTCAAAATACTTGTTGGCAGGTGCTCCTCCCCCGCAGACATCGAAGTAACCACAGCTGCGCGCGCATGCCCTTTTGCCTTCCTCAACCTCGCGCTTCAGTTGTTGAAAAGCAGGACTCAACAGAATTCGCTCAACCCCGCCGTCGCAAACATTCGCGAATATGAAGTTGTCGCGCGCGTGATCGGTCACGCCGATCAATTCGGGAGAAAAGGTCGACATGCCACCATCAACTGCAATCGTTACGATCGCCAGCGGCGTGTTCTGAGTGTTTCGCATTCCGTTCTTGCGCATGTTTGCCGCCAGTGACTGCACGTTCTGCAGTTCACGTACATTGATGGGAACCGGCAAACGGTCGGATAATTCATAAAAACGCTTCAAAAACTGCCTGTACCGGGAAACCGCAGTATCATCATTTTCAAAACTGCTGGTCTCGGTCTGCCCCTCTATTTCTTCAATATTGAAGGCCACGTCATGCAGGTCATTGTCGGCATAGAACTCGATCAGCAATTCCGGATGGGGCAAAATATCCGTGGTCAGAACCGAAATGATGTGGAATGGATAACCCGCGCTCTTCAGGGTTTCGACCCCCTTCATTGTCAATGCGTGGCTACCCGTTCCCCGGCGCGTCTTACGGCGGCGATTGTGAAACTCGGCCGGGCCGTCAAGGCTCACCCCGATTTGCACGTTCCAGTCCTGCCACAGCTTCAGCCAATGATCCGTAACGCCTACACCGTTCGTCTGAAACCCATGGTTCAAAGGCGTTCCCCCGCTCTCCCGCCGCAACAGCTCAAAGGCGTTGTGATACCATTTTGGGGGAACCGTCATGGGCTCGCCCGCATGCCAAATGACTGCAGGTCGTTGTGCCTTGGGCATCGGGGCAAGAATGTACCGCGCTATTGCGCGCAGAACGTCTTCGCTCATTACACTTCGAAGATCACGATGCGGCAGGTAGCAGTAACTGCAATTCAAGTTGCAATAGGGCGTCGGCTGCAAAATCAGAAGCGACGGAGCCGACATTGGAATCACCAGTTCCCCCAATTCTGCCAGTTCTGCCAAATGTTGGGCCAGTTACTCCATTGGGCAACTTGCTTCATTTCCTGGTTCTCTTTCAGCACTCCACCCAGTTTCGACAGGCGATCTCGCAAAGTGACCTGCGCAGCTAACACTTCCACAGTTTCAGCGCGCAGTGCAGAATCCCAATCTTTTTGAGCTGAAGCTTCCGCCGCAGGACAAATTGCCATTAAAAGCGCGAGGGCAGTAGTCGTACGCATAATACCTCCAACTTACGCAAAGGATGCTAAGTTTTGAAAAAATTAATTTAAAAATCTACGCAAAGTAATTGTAGCACAAATTCTC
>NZ_JAILWL010000139.1 GCF_025698965.1 Roseibium sp. | reverse complement strand
AACATACTTGTTGGCGACAAAGTAGTTGATGGCCTGGACATCACCTGCGGCAATCGCCTCACTGACCATCTGGGTTGCCTTCGCCTCCGCCTCGGCTTCACGTTCCCGCGCTTCCGCGTCCCTGAAAGCAGATTCACGACGTCCTTCCGCTTCAAGTATGAGCGACTGTTTTTCGCCTTCCGCTTTCAGAATTTCGGACTGTCGCTTTCCTTCAGCTTCCAGGATCGATGCGCGTTTTTCACGCTCGGCCTTCATCTGCCGGGCCATGGCGTCGACAAGGTCGCGCGGCGGATTGATGTCCTTGATCTCGATGCGGGTGATCTTGATGCCCCATGGTTCCGCGGCCGCATCAACAACGCGCAGGATCTGGGCGTTGATCTCGTCACGGTTGGACAGAAGATTATCCAGATCCATCGATCCCATCACAGACCGGATGTTGGTCATCGTCAGGTTCAAAATCGCGTTCTGGAGCCCAAGCACTTCGTAAGAGGCGCGCGCTGCATCCAGCACCTGGTAAAAGGTAACACCATCTGCCGTGACAGTTGCGTTGTCCCGCGTGATGACTTCCTGGGAAGGTACATCGAGCACTTGCTCCATCATGTTCAGCTTATGGCCGACACGATCGACAAACGGCACAATGAAGTTCAGGCCCGGCGCCAGTGTTTTCCGATATCTGCCAAACCGTTCGATGGTGTAATTGTACCCTTGGGGTACGGTCTTTACCCCGGCAAAGAAAATAAGAATGACCAGCACGACCAGGCCGATCAAGAAAATATCAAATCCCGCAAGTGGCATGAATGTCTCCCATAATTTTTTGGGTCTGCCTTGATAGATGCGGCACTATGCGCTGTTTCAAAAGACTGATCCAGCGCAATTGGCATTTCAAAAGAATTGTGCCCGGTCTTCGATGGAAAACCGGGCGCATTGTAAATCAGCCCGATGAAACATGAGGTGCCTCAGGATTGTTTACGAGGATCTTCCGGCGGCATGCTTAAAATTTTTCGGTGCCGGCTATAGCCAGCCCCCCAGTTCCCGGCGAACGATATGAGCGAGAACATCCATGCCGAGTTCGCTGTCATTCAGACACGGTATATGACTGAATTTCTCGCCGCCGTTTTCTTCAAAAATCTCTCCGGCCTCTCCAGCGATTTCTTCCAAGGTCTCCAGGCAATCGGCAACAAAGCCGGGATTCATGACAGCAACGTTTTTGATACCGTCCTTCGCAAGCTGCTCGACGGTCTTGTCGGTATAGGGTTGCAGCCATTCCTCCGGGCCGAACCTGGACTGAAAGGTTACCCGCAGTTTCTCCTTATCCCAGCCAAGCACGTCGCGCATCAAGCGCGTGGTCTTCATGCAATGGCAGTGATAAGGGTCGCCTTTCTTGAAATAGGATTGCGGAATACCGTGATAGGAAGTCAGCACTACGTCGGGCTCAAAATCGAGACTTTCCAGATGCTGCTCGACCGATTTTGCCAGCGCACTCACGTAGACGGGATCGTCATGATAGGGCGGAACGGTGCGAATAGCGGGTTGCCAGCGCATCTCAAGGAGTGTTTTGCAGACGACATCGTTGACCGTTGCCGTCGTCGTCGCCGAGTATTGCGGATAGAGAGGAAAGACAAGGATTCGGTCGCAGCCGTCTTCCTTCAGGGCTTTCAGCTTTTCCGGGATGGAAGGTTGCCCATAGCGCATGGCCCAGTCGATCTTCAGTCTGCCATTGTCATCACCGAGCACATCCGCAAGCCGTTCTGACTGGTTGCGCGTAATTGTCCGCAACGGCGACTCGTTCTGCTCGTGATTCCAGATTTCCTCATAGGCTTTGCCCGACTTTCCCGGACGGGTCATCAATACGATACCGTAAAGGATTGGGTACCAGATCGCTCTTGGCCATTCGATTACGCGCTTGTCGGACAGAAACTCTCTAAGATATCGGCGCATCGGCCAATAGTCAGTCGCATCCGGGGTCCCCAGATTGACCAGAAGAACACCGACTTTTCCGCTTTTCACCGAGGGATGTCCCTCCGGCAACTTAACGCTGCTGAACTCAGCTGCCTTTTCGGTGGCAAGAGGCGCGGTCGTGTGAACGGTCATGTGCGGGTCCGGTCCTTGAGTGTTCTTCTTCTGCCGCACTACATAGGCCATGCTGTCGCCAAGGCCAATGCGGCATTATCCATACGCTCAAGAATTCCGGCAGATCACCCGCCCGTGCACGTGTTTTATCCATATTCCCGTTCGTCCGCGATGACCTTGCCGTCGTTTGGCAACGCACCCGGGTCGACAAGTTCCACATCACCCTTGAGACGCGTGACGTCGCGCAAGGTCGTGGCAACACGGTCCAGCAAGCCGTTTTCCCTTACATCGGTTTCCACCGTCAGGGTCATGGCATCTGCCTCACCTTGCCGGCTGACGGCGAGACGTGCCTTGGAGACTTCGGGATGCGCGGCAACGATCTGCGCTATCTGCGCCGGATCGATGAACATGCCCTTTACCTTGGTGCGCTGGTCCGCCCGGCCCATCCACCCGGCGAGACGCATGTTGGTGCGTCCACAGGGAGACTGGCCCGGAATGATTTTGGAAAGATCGCCGGTGGCGAAGCGGATCAACGGATAAAGGCTGTTGAAATTTGTGACAACCAGTTCCCCGACTTCCCCGTCTGCAACAGGTTCAACGGTACCAGGCCTGACGATCTCAACTATGTAATCTTCATTGACGACCAGACCTTCCCGGGCCTCGGTCTCATATGCAATCACTCCCAGGTCAGCCGTGGCATAACACTGACCGACCTGAATCCCCTGATTTTCATACTCTTCGCGAAGGGACGGGAACAAGGCGCCGCCGGAAACCAGGGCTTTCTTGATGGAGGAGATATCACGACCTTGCTCCCGCCCCCGGTCCAGGAGGACTTTAAGATAGTCCGGTGTTCCCACGAACCCGGAAGGTTTGAGGACTTCAATCGCCTCGACCTGCGTATCCGTGTTGCCGACACCTGCCGGAAAAACGGTACATCCAAGAGCGATCGCACCCTGGTCTAGAATGAAACCGCCCGGTGTCAGGTGGTAGGAAAATGCATTCAGAACAACATCACCTTTGCGGAATCCGGCAGCAAAAAGACTGCGGGCACCGTTCCACGGATCGAGACCGGGAGCCTGGGGTTCCCAGATCGGCCCGGGAGACATGAACACACGAGCAGCTTCTGAAAGATCTCCCGCCAAATAACCGCCAAAGGGCGGGGTGGTCTTTTGCTTTTGCAGCAGGTCGGCTTTTCTGAGAACAGGCAAACCGGAAAGCGCTGCGCGATCCGTTACACCCGCAAGATCCTGACCAACCAGATGTTCCGCCCAGGCCGTCGACTTCGTGGTTGCGTGCACCAGCAATTCCGGCAATTTGGCAAAAAGGTCCTGTTCGCGCTGAACGGGGTCTTGCCGTTCGCGCGTGTCAAACTGAATGTCGCTCATGGTCGTCTCCGCCCTTTTTGGCCCTCAGGCCAGCCAGCGCTTCCTTCGCTTGTAGTGTTTGACGTTCCGGAACGACCGGCGTCCCTCGCCGCCCACGCCCAGATAGAATTCTTTGACGTCCTCGTTTTCGCGCAGAGCCTTGGCATCGCCGTCCAAAACGATGCGGCCGGATTCGAGGATGTAGCCGTAAGTCGCGTATCTCAGCGCAACGTTGGTGTTCTGTTCAGCAAGCAAGAAGGAAACTCCTTCTTTTTCGTTGAGCTGGCGGACAATTTCGAAAATCTCTTCCACAAGCTGAGGCGCAAGCCCCATGCTGGGTTCGTCAAGCAGGATCATTTTCGGCCGGCTCATCAGCGCGCGCCCAATGGCGCACATCTGCTGCTCTCCACCGGATGTGTAACCTGCCTGGCTCTGGCGTCGCTCTCGCAGGCGCGGGAAATAATTGTAGACCATTTCCAGGTCGGCTTTCACCGCACCATGGCCGTCCTTGCGGGTATAGGCACCCGTCAGCAAATTCTCTTCAATCGACAGGTGTCCGAAACAATGCCTGCCTTCCATGACCTGAATGCATCCGCGGCGAACCAGATCGTTCGGGGAGAGCGCCTGAACCTCTTCATCATCGAACAGGATCTTGCCCTTGGTCACCTCGCCGCGTTCCGCGCCGAGCAGATTGGATACCGCCTTCAGCGTGGTCGTCTTGCCGGCGCCATTTGCTCCTAGCAAGGCCACGATCCCGCCTTTGGGAACCGTCAGTGAAACCCCTTTCAATACCAGAATCACATGATCATATATGACCTCGATATTGTTGACCGAAAGGATCGTTTCCGCTGCGTCCGCTGCGCTGTCCGAACCGGTTTGTTCTACATCCAGTAATGCCATTCCATACTCTCCTGAGAGGCTCCACCGCGCAATGCGCGATGGAGCGGACTGCCTGTCAGTTCGGGCAGGGTTCGGTGCGCTTCGGCCACGGCGCGTTTTTCTCGGCATATTCCGCAGCTGCCTGTTCCAGCAGTGGGCGGACGAGGTCGGTCATCGGCTCAATCCAGCCTGATGCCTGTTGCCATTTCTTGCCGTTCCATTCCTGAATGAACACAGGATTGCTGCCGGCATGGTCCTCACAGGTGACCTTCATCGGATGCGCAAAGCCTTCCAGGCCCAGTTCCTTCAAACGGGCTTCGTCAAGGTTCAGTGCTTCCAGGCCCATGCGCATGTCTTCACCGGTAATCACTTTCTTGCCGGTCAATTCCTGCGCGGTGCGGATGCCTTCTGCAATGATCACGGAATTGAGAACACCGCGGTTATAGAGCGTGCCACCGATGGTTTCCGCATCAGTTGAGGACAGGCCCGCACCGACAACATATTTCTCGATGTCGTCAAGCGCCGGGAAGTCACGACCGACACCGGAGAAATTCATCGCCTTGTAGCCTTTGGCACCTTCGCCGCCAGCAGCCGCATCATCATCACCGGCAGACCACCAAACACCGATGAACTTTTCCATCGGATAGCGAATTTTCACGGCTTCCTTGATGGCAGTCGGGTTCATCGCACCCCAGCCCCACATGACCATGTAGTCGGGACGGTCGCGGCGCACATTCAGCCACTGCGACGACTGATTCTGCATTTCCTTGACACCGACCGGATACTGAAGAAGTTCAAAGCCATACTTTTCGGCCAGCTGCTCCAGAAGAGGGATGGGCTCGCGGCCATAACCGGCATCCAGGAAGATGTAGCCGATCTTTTTGCCCTTCAGGTTCTCAAGACCGCCTTCCTGCTCACCGATATATTTGATGACCACGGAAGCACCGTCCCAATAGGTGTCCGGCACGTTGAAGACCCACGGGAAAGTAGTGCCGTCAGCTGCTGCCGACAGGCCGTAACCCATGGACAGGACCGGAATCTTGTCGACGCCGGCCTTTGGGATCAACTGCAATGTGATGCCGGTGGAATACGGATTGTAGACCAGGGCACCCTTGCCCTTGGTTGCTTCGTAGCACTCAACACCTTTCTGGGCGTTGTAGCCGGTTTCGCACTCTTCCAGTTCCAGCTTGACACCGCCGATGCCGCCGTCGCGCTCGTTCAACATTTTCAGGTAATCATGCATGCCGTTGGCGATGTGAATTCCCGAAGCCGCGAACGGACCGGTACGATAGGTCAGCAGCGGAACATAGTTGCTGTCCTGGGCCTGGGCAGCCGGTGTCATCGCACCGGACAAACCAACCCCAAGCGCAACAGCGGTTCCCAACGCAAATTGCTTGAAGTTCATCATATTCTCCTCCCATGCGGCCCCGGACCATCCGGTACCGCCAGACCAATTGCGCCATTCCTCCCCGGATCGGTCCATGTTCCGGTTGGCGGGTAGGAAGGGCCGGACGTCCTAATAGGGGAACGGCCAGACCCTGAGCTTTTGTTTCCCGATCTGCCAGAGCCGTGCAAACCCGTGCGGTTCGACAATCAGGAAGAAGATGATCAATGCCCCGACGATCATGAACGTGACATGCTCAACGGTTTCTGCGGCGACATCGATGCCGAGCGTACCCGGAATGAACTTCAGGAACACCGGCAGGATCCAGATGAATGCCGCCCCCATGAATGCTCCGCCAAGACTGCCCAGACCGCCAAGGATCACCATGAACAGGATCTGGAAGGACAGGGAGATCGAATAGGAAGACGGCTCGGCTGCATTCAGCCAGAAGAACACCATCATCGCACCGGCGACACCGCAGATATAGGACGACACAGCAAAAGCCATCAGCTTGGTTTGCAGCGGGCGGATACCCATCAGTTCCGCAGCGATGTCCATGTCGCGGATCATCATCCAGGAGCGCCCGATCCGTCCCCGCAAGACATTTGCCATCAGATAGGCAATCGCCACGGTGATGCAGAGCACGATGAAGTATCGGACGATCGGCGTTGCTTCGGCACCCGAGACGACAACGCCAAAGGCTTCCCGATGCGGCACTTCAATCGCGCCGGAAGCATTGTAGTTGTAAAGCCACGGAATACGGATGAAGCACCATTCCAGAAAGAACTGCGCCGCCAGCGTCGTAACGGCAAGATAAAGCCCTTTGATGCGAAGGCTCGGCAGACCGAACACCGCGCCGATGGCAGCGGAAAAGATCCCCGACAAAAGCACCATGACGATAACATTGGCGTCCGGAAAGATCGTTGTCAGCTTATAGGCCGCGTAGGCACCGACGCCCATGAACGCCCCGGTACCAAGAGACAGCTGCCCACAAAAACCCGTCAGTACGTTCAATCCGATCGCCGCCAGCGAAAACACCAGAAACGGGATCATGATGGAGGTCAGAAAGAAGTCATTGGCAAAGGCCGGAATAGCAACAAAGGCGATGAGCAGAATGACAGTCAGTCCGACCCGGTCCTGCAGGATCGGCATAAGCGCCTGATCCGCCTTGTAGCTCGTCTTGAATTGGCCAGCTTCGCGATAAAACATGGATTAGACCCTTAAATCCGCTCGATGATACGTTCGCCGAAGAGACCTTGCGGCCGGAACAGCAGGAAGATCAGGGCGATGATATAGGCGAGCCACGACTCGATGCCGCCACCAACCAGACCACCCCAGTAGAGTTCGCCGATCTTTTCGCCGAAGCCGATGATAAGTCCGCCGACGATTGCCCCCGGGATGGAGGTGAACCCACCGAGGATCAGCACCGGCAACGCCTTGAAGGCAACGATTTCCAGCGCAAATGACACGTCGGAGCGCGCGCCCCACATGATCCCGGTTGCCAGCGCGACAAGACCTGCCGCGAACCAGACAATCGCCCAGATCTGGTTGAGGGATATCCCGACCGACAGAGCCGCCTGATGATCATCTGCCACTGCGCGCAGCGCCCGGCCGATACGGGTCTTGTTGAAGAAGATCCCGAGTGCCGTTACCATGATCACGGCAATCACCGCAGCCGCAATGTCGATATGCTGCAGGATGATCAACCCGCGTTCACCCATCTCAATTGCGGTTGAGCCGGTTGGAAGACCGAGCTGTTCGGTGATCATCTGCTTCGGCTCACCACCGAAAACGAACTCGCCGAAGCCGATCAGGAAATAGGTCAGGCCGATTGTTGCCATCAGAAGGATGATGTCCGGCTGGTTGACGAGCGGACGCATGACGACCCGCTCAACCCCGTAGGCCAGTACCCCCATCGCCACGATGGTCAGCGCAAGCGCCAGATAGGCCGGTATTCCGTTTTCGTTGAGGCCGACCAGCGTCAAACCGGCAAACACCACCATGATGCCTTGCGCGAAGTTGAAAACGCCGGAGGCCTTGAAGATCAGCACAAAACCCAACGCAATCAGAGCGTAAAGGATCCCGGCCACGAAACCTTCCCACAGAACCTGAAGGAAGAAATCCGGCATGTCGTACATCTGCACGAAGGGATCGATGAAAATGTCGTAGAGCATAATCTGTTTTCCCCTAGTGGCTCACACCGAGATAAGCGTCGATCACGGCCTGGCTGGCCTGCACCTCTTCGGGCGGACCGTCCGCAATTTTCTTGCCGTAATCGAGCACAACCACGCGGTCGGAGAGATCCATGACAACGCCCATGTCGTGTTCGATCAACGCAATCGTCGTGCCGAACTCCTGGTTCACATCCACAATGAACCGGCTCATGTCTTCTTTTTCTTCCAGGTTCATGCCCGCCATCGGTTCATCCAGCAGAAGCAGTTCCGGCTCCATGGCCAGCGCCCGGCCAAGTTCCACACGCTTCTGCAGGCCGTAGGGCAACCGTCCGACCGGTGTCTTGCGGATCGCCTGAATTTCCAGGAAGTCGATGATGTCTTCCACTTTCCGGCGGTGCTCAATCTCTTCGTTCTCCGCCGGTCCGCGCCATAGGACCTGCCAGAAGAAATTGCGATGCATTTTCAACGACCTGCCGGACATGATGTTGTCCAGTGTGGTCATGCCCTTGAACAGCGCCACATTCTGGAACGTCCTGGCGATGCCTTGGCTGGCGGCTTCGTAGGGTTTCATCTTGCGGCGGACCTTGCCGCGCCAGGTGATGGTTCCTTCCTGCGGGTGATAAAAGCCGTTGATGACGTTCAGCATGGAGGTCTTGCCGGCGCCGTTTGGACCGATGATGGCCCGGATCTCTCCCTTCAGAATGTCGAAGGAG
Organism: Roseibium sp.; assembly: GCF_025698965.1. Classification (GTDB taxonomy): domain Bacteria; phylum Pseudomonadota; class Alphaproteobacteria; order Rhizobiales; family Stappiaceae; genus Roseibium. Next base: position 4,615 of record NZ_JAILWL010000139.1, on the reverse strand, counting down.
ATGTCGGTTATCGCTTTCACGCCGCCAAAGGACAGCGACACGTTGTCGACCCTCAATAGCTCTTCACGCTCGGCTGGTTCCAACTCTCCTGCGGGAGCAAGCGTCTTGTCGGTTACAAAGGCGTTCATTCGGCTGCCTCCTGAATGCCCTTGTCGGTGTCGTAGGTGGTCATGTCACGGATTTCGACCGTTGCTTCAATCGCGCCCTTGCGGCCGTCCTCGAAGGTCACTTCGGTGCGCACATGTTTCGTGGTCGAACCGTCATAAAGTGCCTCGATCAGAGGTTCGTAGCGCTCGGCGATGAAAGAACGCCGGACCTTTTGCGTCCGGGTCAGTTCACCGTCATCCGCGTCCAGTTCCTTGTGCAGGATCAGGAAACGTTTGATCTGCGCACCCGCCATCATCGGCTCCTGCGCCAGGTCCTTGTTGACCTGATCAACATGGCTCTCGATCATCGAATAGACGTCCGGATTGGCGGCAAGTTCCTGATACGACGCATAATTGACATTGTTGCGCTCTGCCCAGGAACCGACGGCTGTCAGATCGATATTGATGAACACCGCCGCCATGTCCCGTTCATGACCGAAGGCCACCGCCTCCTTGATGTTCGGGAAGAACTTGAGCTTGTTCTCAATATATTTCGGCGCGAAAAGCGCTCCACCGTTGAGTTTGCCGACATCCTTCGCCCGATCGATGATCTTCAGGTGGCCGTTATCGGCAATGATCCCGGCATCACCGGTATGCACCCAGCCATCCGGCGTCTTGGTTTTCTCGGTTGCCTCGTCGTTCTTGAAATAGCCGACAAAAACCCCTGGCGAACGGTACATGACTTCGCCGTTCTCCTCGATCTTCAACTCGACATCCGGAGCCGGCTTGCCGACAGTGTCGCCAAAGATCTCGCCATCGGGCTGCAGCGTGATGTAGACGCTGGCTTCGGTCTGGCCGTAAAGCTGTTTAAGGTTCAGTCCGAGCGAGCGGTAGAACTGGAAGATCTCCGGTCCGATAGCCTCGCCCGCCGTATAACCGACCTTCATCCGGGTCAGACCCATGCGGTTTTTCAAAGGACCGTAAACACACAACTCGCCAAGGCGATAAAGCAGGCGATCCTTGAAGCCGACATCCTCACCGTTCAGGATTTTCTCGCCGACATTCCGCGCGACATCCATGAAAGCATCGAACATGCGGCGCTTGAATTTTCCCGCATCTTCCATGCGCACCATGATCTGAGTCAGCATGTTTTCAAAAACGCGCGGCGGAGCAAAGAAATAGGTCGGTGCGATTTCCAACCGGTCGACGTCAATCGTATCCATGCTTTCCGGGCAGTTGACGCAGTATCCTGCGGTGAATGCCTGTGCGAGCGAGAACACATGGTCGCCGATCCAAGCCATCGGCAGATAGGCGAGCACTTCCTCGGTCTCGTCGAGCTTGTCGAAGGCGTTGCCGTTTCGGGCCGAAATCACCAGGTTGTCGAACGAGAGCATCACCCCCTTGGGACGTCCCGTCGTACCGGATGTATATAGCATGACGGCAATGTCGGAGCCTGTGCCACCGGAAAATCCCTCAGCCCATTTGCCTGCCAGCGCCCCGTCTTTCGCGACAAGGGCGTGCCCCTTGTCCTGTACCGAGGCGTAATCATGCAAATGGGTGTGATCGTAGTCCCGCAGCCCACGCGCTTCATCATAGATGATATCAGTCAGGCTCGGCACTTCGTCCGACATCGACAAAAGCTTGTCGACTTGCTCCTGGTCTTCCACTACTGCAAATTTAACTTCCGCATGGCCGAGAACGAAGGCCATCTCTTCAGCGACGCTGTCGGAGTAGACCGGCACCGGAACGGCACCAACCGCCTGACAGGCAACCATAGCCCAGTAAAGCCGCGGTCGGTTGGCCCCGACGATGGCAACCTTATCTCCAGCTCCGAGCCCGAGACTTTGCAAACCAATGGAAAAAGCGCGGATTTCTTCACACACCTCGGACCAGGTCCAGCTTTGCCAGATCCCGAAATCCTTTTCCCGGAACGCGGTCCGGGATCCGAAAACCTTCGCGTTGTGCAAAAGAATTTTCGGAAAGGTGTCCTCCCCACGCGGCGAAGCGCTGGCCGACCCTACCATGTATCGTTTCTTCCCCTAAAGCACCCTGCGTCCGAAGGAACGCATGCTTAGATGCTCTAATCTCTTTCTGTGCGATCAGCTTTTTTTGAGCGTTTCCGTGAGATCACGTGCGGCCCGGCCGATCTGGAAGGCGCCCCAGTTTCAAGGGGTCGTTCTTTCATTGGATATGAAACTCTCTGCCGCCCGAACCTTCAACCGTTAATTTGTAAAAGGCCAAACACCATCCCCGTCTCAAACCCGATAAATTGAAAGCTAGTTCAGGGGATTTGCAGCAATATGTGTCAAACATGTCGAAATGTTTCATTCGCGCTGCAGGTGCGAAAGAATGGCGCATCTGAAGCAAGAAAAAGATGTTCTTTTGACGTAATGATTGCGCCTATCTGATTATGAGATTGCCTGAGCAACAGGAGGTAAGTGAGGTGTGCAGATGCAGGTTGCGCTTCTGCATCGGCGTTTCCCCAGTCGCAACAATACTGCCAATCTCAGGAAAGCGAAGAAAAACAACCAACTAGGCCGTGTGGACGGCTTGGTTTCGGACGCGGCGTGTGTTGCAATTGAATCCTGAGCAGGAGGGAAGCGAAGCCCGTATTGATATACGAGCGAGCTTTCCGACACCCTCAAGACTCAAATGCACCGCGTCCTAGGTCAAGAAACGGCGGCGGTTGTTCAGCAATATTTGCTTAGCAAACCGAACATCTTGTTACTATGTGACCTTTACATCCCAAACGAATTCTTCTTGGTGAGATTTTTCGCATTGAGCTTGATCCAATCCCGATTTTTCAGGTTTCTGGAGACCAGTGCTAAACAACCTCGGCCAGTGAAGCACGGTTCAATCCAAGTTCCACAATTTTTAGTGCAACGTCTGTATGTGTCATTTGCGTTGTATTCAAGAAGTCTAGTTCCGACTGAGCCATGTGAAATAAGGCACGAGGAAAATAGCTGGTACTTGGGGTCATCCCCGGAACGAGATTGGCTTCAAGGAAATGAGGTATTCCGGATGCATCGAGTTTGATATCGATTCTACCGAAATCACGCGCGCCGAGTACGGTAAAAATTCTGTCTGCGAATTGAATTAACTCTCCATTGAGAGGCTCTGAAACCTGGGAAAGCGATTCTTCGTTTTTTAATTTGGCTTCATACCCAAGCACTCGATCTCCCTTGCAATTCTTAGGGGGTGAGATTTGCAGCGGCACAATGAAACGCAGCTGTCTCTGTGGATCATCCAGAACCGCAACAGTGTATTCCCGTCCGGAAAGTTCTTCTTCAACAAGCACGCCATCCCCGAACAACCTGAATACTTCATCGACTTTATTCCGATAGCTTTCGAAGTCTCGGACGATTGAATTTTCGTCGATTCCATTTCCGTTTGCCGCGTCGAGGGGTTTCACAAACAACGGCAAAGGTACGGGAAGATCAGCCTCTTCACTGTATTGCCCAGGGAGCGTTATGAAAAACTTTGCTGTTGCGATCCCTGAGTTTTGCAGAAGAGTTTTCGCTTTGCTCTTGTTAGAGTCGAATTCAAGGTGCTCTCGATCTGATCCGGTAAAATTAACACCTTTGCCGGCAAAGAATTCCGAAAACCATGTTTTGATTGCCGTGTCTGGATCCTGAAAGTACTTGCAACATAATACAACCAAATCAGGTGATTCATGTAAAACCCCGTTGAGAGACTCCTTGGTGGTCACTTCGTGAAAAGTTACGTCTTGATATTTTGTTCGTATCGCCCGGTACATAGCGGTGCATGTTTCAATTGACCCGAAACCGGTCTCTTTCAAGCCATCGGTTTTCGAAGTGACAATCGCGATACGTCCTGGAGATTTGAGTTTGCTGATATCGTCGTGCTGTCGAGTTTCCTTCGTCGTGACTATGGTCATGACTGCACGACTTTCCTGACGTTTTTATCTCGATCATGATCGCACATAAAGCTCACCGGCACCTGTGGATTTTTCATGTAGATCTTCCTTTTTATCGTTGGGAATGGTGTCGTTGATTGTCCAAGGTATGGCTTCCGTGCAAATGTCAATTGCGAACGCAAACAGAGCCATCTTTGCTGAACGGTCGGTCACACTCCCAGTCGTTACCAAAGAAGTTCAAATGTGCGTTTTCAGGCAATGATATTGGTACACAGGCATCAGAGACGGCTTTGTAGCCTCGCTCGCACTTCCAGCCGTCATCATAGGTATTTCCGGTAAGGTATGCGTGCTCCGGAAGTTTGATCGGAACGCATTTATCGCGAGATTGGATGTAACCACGATTGCATTCCCACCCGTTGCCGTAACTTGCATGGGTAAGGTGTGCGTTTTCAGGCGCAAATTGCTCAACACATTGATCTTCTTGAGCGCGGAAGGGAATTTCGCATTCCCAGTCGTCACCGTGCGGAGTCAGAAAAGCATTTTGGGGTACGATTACAGGAGCACACGATTTTCTGAGTGTATTACGGAATCCCCTTTCACAGTTCCAACCCGATCCAGAGGCGTCAAGATATGCATTTTCAGGGACAACGAT